>JAGYPB010000077.1 GCA_018399135.1 Deltaproteobacteria bacterium
AGAGCATCGAAAGACAAGCCATTGAGAAGGCACTTGAGGCAACCCGGTGGAACAAGACAGCGGCGGCCAAACGGCTAGGCATCAGTTTCCGGGCGTTGCGGTATCGGTTGAAGAAGTTGGGAATGGAGTAATTGGTTCACAGAATGGCGCTTTTCAGACTGATATATTCCCGAAAACAAAAACAGAACAGGATGTTCTGTATTCAGCGGCGATTACGCCCACACAAGGATGTCTGTCATGCTATCACTCCGCCGAAGCCGTGGCTTCACTTTGATCGAGTTGGTGATCTGTATCGCACTGCTCGTAACTATCGTTGCTGCTTCCACTCACTCAATCGGGAACCTCGTCGATCGACAGCGCAGTCAGTCGGAAATCAAAGGATTGATGCGGACATTCCACCTCGCCAGAACCTCAGCAATTAATCACGCCCAGATCGTAACCATTTGCCCATTAGGTTCTGATGGCAGATGTACATCTGACTGGAACAGCCCGATATCCATTTTTCTGGATCCAGACAATCAAAAAGCCCTCAATAACAGCGACTTTCTGGTTCATGTTTTTCATGGTTCCGGCAACGGCCATTTCCAGCCAGCCCCCAGTAACCGCAGGTATTTCCAGTTCAGCTCATTGGGAACATCACGAGGCACAATGGGAAATGTCACCTGGTGCGCAAGAAACGATGAGCCCACACTCAGGCAGCAGCTCATTATAAGCCGGTCAGGACGAATCAGATTCGCCCAAGACAGAAACAATGACGGTGTAAAAGAAAAACACGACGGCACACCGATCAGTTGTTGACCATCACTACTGCCAACACCACGCATCTCCTGATTCGCTGGTGCGCGTGCCTGCCTCGTTAATCTGGAGCCAGCCGCAATCGTCCCCCGCCTGTGAGCCCGCGGGAGTAGCTCGAAGGGTGTACTCACTGCGCTGTACGTTGCCAACAAAGGCATAGTTGTAAAAGGTACCAGTCCCCTGACGAGGCATAGTGGTGAACGGCAACGTCGGAGCGTTTCCACCGGCATCACGATAGTCGTAACCGTTGGTGTATCTGCGCTCCATAAACTGAGCCAGCTCTAACAGGTCGCCCTGAGCCGTGGTGCGACGCGTTGACTCAACGTTTCTTTGATAGCTGGGTATCGCGACTGCAGCAATGATCCCGATAATGATGACCACGATCATCAACTCAATCAGCGTAAAACCTTTCTCGCTTCTTGCCACGAGGCATTCCTTCTTTCTGGTTACAGTTCACTATGTGCAATGGTTACCGGCACAGTATACCGGTAACCATTGACATCGCTCAGACTTAACGCAGCTCTTCCCAGTTCTGTCTGCCAAAGTTGTAGCCTTCGGCAGCGCCGCACAGAGGACCGGTGCATGGGGGCTCATCCAGATCCCCGGTACCGCCATCAGAATCATCATCGCCCTGGCCAGGCTGATCAGGCTGTCTGGGCCCAGTATAATCCGGCGGAAGATCAACGATTACCGAATCGATGAACAAATCAGTGGTATTGTCGAGAACAACCTGAATTTGCTCACCACTCACGACACCACGAATACCATTGACGATATCAGATCCTGCCGAATCGCCGGTATCAAATTTACCGTCCCGGTTAAGGTCAAACACGGCATCGTCAGTCTGGCCACCGCTCAATAGATCAATGTCCATCAGGTAGCCCTCACGACCGCCGCCGCAAACGTTGTTGTCAGGGATCAGCGTACTGAACCGGACCCGCTTGACCGGGAAGCCGGATGGGAAGGCCGCCCGACTAATCACTCTTTCACCACCACTGGTATCAAGATCGAGCAACCAGCCATCATCTCCCGCTCCCGGTACGTTATCGCTGACCACCCGGATATCCAGTGCCTCCGTTGTGGTAACCCCCTCTGACTCCACGTCAAAATTTGAGGAACGCTGACTGGTGATTTCCTGCTCCAGCAAATCCCGTCGTGCCAGATTTGCATTAGAACCATCATCGTAAATACCGTAAAGCGACTGCACCTGATTATCTATGCTATCGGGCACTCGAAAGTACGAACCGGTTCCAAACACAACCACGAGCTCCCCAATATCACCATTTGGCTTTTCCGCAATCTGCGGCGCCACCGTGATCGGTTGTGGACTGCCGTTCGGGCTGGTTGCTGTGAACAACGTTGTATCATTGAAGTTGTTCAGATCAACCCGCCACAGATTGCCTCTCAGGTCGCCAGCATATGCTCGGGTTGCAATACCAGTTGCCTGGTCCAACAACACCACAGGCGTTGCCATGCCGTTAGGGTTTGCAGCGCTGCCAGTGCCCGTCATGACCTTGTCAATCAAACTGCCATCTTCAAGATCGACCACGAAGACTCCAGACTCGTTGGAATCAGAGTTATAACCATTGCCAAACACCGCAGCCCATTCACCAGACGGCAAGCGAACCACTTGGGGTGAATCGACACCTCGGCCCAGATCTGGGTCTGTGAACTCCCAAAGCACATCACTGGCTGAGAAATTTTCAGGATCCGAGATATCCAGTGCAAAGACGGTTCTACCTCCAACACCCATAGCACCAACGAGGATGGTTCTCCAGCTTCCATTGATGTATGCGTCGCTGATTGTAGGCGTGCCATTCATGTAGAATCTATGGGAGTAATCGCGCTCCATCACGTCGTTGATTCTAGCGCTGTCATTATCACCAGGCTCAAGCAATTCCCCTGGCATGTAGCCAAAGAGCTCTTCGCCGGTAAGAGCGTCAAATGCATGCAGAAATCCATCGTTCGCCCCAACGTATACAACATTCGGCCGCGCCAAATAGTCGGAACTTGAACGGTAGTTACCATAGGATGAACCCTCGGTACCTGGAAGTCTGCGATACCCATAATTCACAGGGCCCGCGTATTGGGGATTAGAGCCAATAATGTCACCCAACAACCTAAGCCTTGATGGGCCACCGCCCTCCGGCTGAAAAATCCTGTTTCTGAAATTACCGACCCCAGGCGACGCGCCGCGCAACCAATCAATTCGGCTCTGCCCCAGGTTATCAACAGTTCCAGCTGGCGCCGTGTTGAGAGCATCTTTCTGCGCTTCACTGAGGTTGTTTAACAGTTTCAACTCAACCGCTTGGCCGTCAGCCATGGTAAACAGACCACGTGAATTGGCACCTTTCGCTTCTAACTCAAACTCTGCGTCCCAGATAAGTTGCCCTCTGGCACCGCCCTTTAGAATTTCGGTAGCCTGAAGAGCACCACTCCAATCAGTGCTTCTGAAGCCCGCCGAGAATGCCAAAGAATCTTGCCGTAAAACGGCAGAACTTGCTGCAGCAGCTGTAGCGGAGTTTTCAACCCGGCTAACGATAGTGGTCAATACACCCGATAACTCTGTCGCAAATGTATCCGGGTCTGCAGCATTAAAGAAACCACCACGACTGTTCACAGCGGCGTGAAGGAGATCGTCGACCTTTGCAGCTTCACTTGAGAAAGGGTCAGCCCACTCAATGTCCACGTCCTCATCACCAATTGCGTCGAAAACGGTTTTGGGGTCTTCGATAATCCCAGTAACGCCAAGACCAACTCCAAATGTAACCATATGTTGCCAGAAAGCAGGATTGATACCTGTGGTGGGCACATCATTCGGTAGATCAGGACGAAGGTCTCGGTTCCAGAAATACATCGCCACATCGGCAAGAGTGTCACTGCGATCATCTTCAAAAGGGGATTCAGGGCGGTAGCCTGCATAACTATCAATCGCTGGTCCATTTTTGCCATCCACATCACCTACACCTGGAGAACCTCCACTCCAGTATCCATCTGTCATCAGGATCGTAAATGACTGGCGACATTCCAGATGACTGTCTGAGTCATTGTTCCCCGGATCGGCACCCCATGGCCCCCTGTTATCGCTTCGCTCATAATATTCACCTGCGCGCTTCAGGGCCAGTCGTAAGGGTGTTCCCGAAGCAGGAACGCCATCCGTATACAGCCGCTCGAAAAAATCTTCTCGGTCGTCACCAGCAAAAGCCCTGACTCCTTTAGAAATGACGCTCGTGCTGACACCGTCGATGCTTGAGGAACCTTTATTCAATCGGCCGTAACCAACTCTCAACCCTTCACCCTGCTGAGAAAATGCGTTGCCGATCCCCGATCTCGCGGCCAAGGTCCTTGAGCGGTAGTAGGAGAACCAGTTAGCGAAATTCTGCACCTCTTCTGTGACGGAGCGCGAAACTTCGCCAAACTCAAACGTCGAAATTTCAACTTCGTTTCCGGTCTGTAAGTCGGTTCGATAACCGCGACCATTCCGCACCTGATACTTTACGTAACTGCCCTTAGCAAATTGTTCAGCCCCCTCCTTTTTCATGTAAAAAGTAATAGGCCAATATGTTAGATTTGCCGTGCTCTGGAACAGACTATTGTTAGCCGACCTGATCCACTGATTGTGCTGTTGGCTGACCGTCAGATTCACCGTCCCCGACTCTGATCTTCCCGGAACGCGGGGAGCGGCAGTCGGGCTAGCATCGTCCCATTGACTCCTGTCGCCTCTGAACCAAGGTTCGTATGTTTTTGCAGGATTGTAAAAAAAAGCATTTCCTTGAGGAGAGCGAAACAAGCGATTTCTTGGATTATCATCATCAAAATCGAATATTCGCTGATCGTAAATACCACCGCCATACATGGTCGCTACAGGAGGAAACAAATAGCGGACAACGGAAGTAAATTGACTCTCTGGCAACTCGAACTGCATCGAACCCGAGTCATCAATGATAAACATGATGTTCGGAGCAACCGTTCCACCCAGGAACGCAGGCACCTCAGAAATGTCGACCGGTCCCGCTATCGCCGACTGAACCGTGAACACACTGAACAAACAGGACAGCGCTGCCACCCTGACTTTTGAAAAATTTGAATTTATTGCTTTTAGCTTGAGCATGGAAACCTACCTGTGTCCGATGATATCGGAAGTAATCTGTTACAGAGGTTGTGGCATGAACATGGATTGCAGAATCACAATCGACTGTCCTGTGCCGCCCTGAGCGCGGGATGTCACCGCAAAACGCTCGAAACAGGGACCACCCGCCTGCAGCCCCGGACAAAAATCTGCAACCCAGCCCGCGTGATAGACTGGTTCGCCTGAAAGCTGTGGATCATTGGTATTCACCGTAACCACATCGTTACCGCTGCCATCCCAGGTTTGCGGACCTATCAGGCGGTCATTGGTGAGTGCCAAGCCGGCGTTATCCGCCAGCCAGTTCTCGCCTTCCCTCAACGCCCGCTCGCTGGCCTGAAACGCAATATTTCGGTCGTGAAGATTAGACGCCATACGCTCTTGCAGAATGGTTGACTGCATGCCACCCAGAGTGATCAAAGACAACAGCAGCAGCATGATCAGCGATATGATCAGAGCGCTGCCTTGATCTGTTTTTAAACCTGAAAACTGGAACATCATCGTCATCACTCCAGACGGTTGCGAATACCGACAGTAATGGTGGATATCAGCCGGGCGCGGCGATCATTTTCTGTCACCAACTCGGTACCCAACATATTGAAACGGCGGATCTGATTCTCGTTATTAGCGTCTTCCGGGCTCCGAACGAGGAACGACAACCGCACACTCATGACTTCGCCCCAGTCAGTGACATCGGCTGCGGTTACGTATGTGTCGGCTCGCTTCTGCACACCGGTCGAAATGCCATAGAGAACCTGCATGGTCTCGACACCTTCCACCAGTTCCTCTGCGGGTTCTGGTTCGGCATCGAGGCGCTGGCGCATCAAGGATGGCTCACCACTGGTGCCTATTCCGACGTAATACGCAAAGGTGTCATGAGTAGCAATGCGAGCATTCTCCCCATACGATAATTCAAACCTGCTCGCGGGCCTATTTCCGGGGTCGGCGCCGACACCCGCGATTGTCACTGAGTCCGCGGTGTCTTGGTTGGCCTTCTGGAACATTTCACCACCGCTGCAGTTATCATCGACCGCCAGGACTATTCGCCCCTGAGGAATGCCCGATGCCGCATTCAGGCCGATACTACCGGTGGGCGGGGGAGGTGGATTACTATCCACCGTGACCGGTATGGTGCTCAGGGCGTTCACCATCAACACGTCTGACCCTGCCACCACCGAACCTGCAAGATCTGCGGGAAAAACACCGTCTCCCGAGCCCTCGCTCCAGCCGTTCGATCCTGTGCCAAGCTCCGATTCTGGGGTGTGCTCATCACCGATTCCCGTTCCCGCAAACTCCCAACCGAGCACCCCCGCGCCGATTGGAACCGGACGGTCACCATTCATTTTTACATCTACGTCTTCGAATGACTGAAGACAGGCCAGACCGCCCGCACCACGCACATCCCGCTCAATAATGGTGGTAACGAATCGTAAATTTTCCTGCGCGTGAGCAATCGCATCAGTTAACCGGTGGGTCTGACTGCTGCCAATGTAGACCTGAACAACACCAAGAGTGAGGATCAACCCCAGCACAGTGGCAATCATCAACTCGATCAATGAAAGCCCACTCACACGGCTCGGTGTGCTGGCAGGCAATACCAGTCGTTTGGATTCATTTAAGTTAGTCATCAGATTACCGTCCTGAGGATCACAGGGGTGCCGTCTGGATCGCTGCGAACCCAGTCAATAAAAACCGTAACGACTCCGGAAGCATTGTTAACCACTACGCTTGCATTGCCCTCTGGCAAGAGGCAGACCACCAAGTTACTCCATTCAGCAATATCATTCTGGCTGACTGTCGAGGCATTGTTCGGAGTAAAGTCAGTTGCACAACTGGTGACAGCTGGGTCTACCGTAATGTTGTTATATGCCATTCTGTTTGATCGGTTTGCACGAATGCGATCCATCATGTCTGCAGACAGTAAAATCGCCTGGGTACGCTGTTCCGCACCGTTCGTCATTTGCGTAGACACGCCTTGCATGGCTGCCATTCCAAGCAGTCCGACCGCAAGAATCAACACTGCCACCAGGACTTCAATCAGCGCGATTCCCGATGACCGGGCAAACATGTTGACGTGGGCTTTGCCAAATTTCTTGCAGCTGTTTATTTGATGGGGCATCACTCACACTCCTCACGAGTCAACGAGGCCCGGCCAGCCGTTGATACCGTTAATTCTCTTCGGCCATCCGCATTCGCCTGGCAGTTATCTGACTGCATGCCGATGACAACGTTGCCGGCGGGCGCTAAACGGTAGCCCCGATTATCAAAGCTGACGCCGTTCGTGCCGCCGGCATTAACAGTTATCGCACGTGTTGCCCCGAACTCCCGCACCAGGAGATCATTGTCCCGAGCGTTCTGGCAGCCATCGAGAGGCCCGAGAATGACACACCAACCATTGCCGAAGCCGCCTACTTCGCTTTGCAATGAGACTATCTCGCCCCTCTTCACGGCCTCACTACGCGCATAATTCACTGCGCCAAGCAGCGAGTTCGCCTGCGTTGTTACACGATTATTCTCAATAACTCCATTGAACGCCGGGATGCCAAAGGCCAGCACTATGCCCAGCACCGCCATTGTGATTACCAGTTCAATCAGAGTGAAACCATGACTGTAGTACTTCACGCTACTCGTCCTTATCGTTGTTCACTTATATAAAATAATTTTAATCGGATCTGCACACACCCAAGAACAGACAAGCGGCAACCCATCGGAGATGAACGGTTACCGAGTCGAAAAAACGAGGAGTGGATCACAAAGCCAAGGGCTTTGGTGGGGGAGGTAACGGAGAGGCGATTCAGATGTTATCTGTCACACATTAACGGCATCAATCCGCAATTCTTTGGGCATTGAAAACACAATATTTTCCTCCCGACCGGACACTTCCTGCGGTTCCTCACCA
>JAGYPB010000078.1 GCA_018399135.1 Deltaproteobacteria bacterium
CCAGTTCCTGTGCCGCCAGCACGACAGGTTTGGCCGGATGACGGATCAGATAATTGCGTATGACTTGTGTTGCCATGATAGTTTCTCCTTAATGTTATCCCTGGGCCGCGATCCGCTCTTGCAAAGGTTCGTAGTCACCATTGGTTGAAATGATCTCCAGAATGTCGAGCAGTGCCTGGTTCATGGTGACGTACCAGAACTGGCCGGCCGGGAGCAGTCGTAGCAGCCGTTCGTTTGTTGTCGCCAGACCACGCTGTTCCCATGAGGTCAGCAGCGGGGAAAAGATAGTCTTCAGGTCGATGTCAAACAGCCCGTGAGCCAGATCAAAGCGCAGCTTGCCCGTATCCATCTGTCCGGTAATGAAGTCGTAAAGGGCCGACATATGGACGGTCTCGGTCATCCCCATGATCGGCTTGATTCCTTGTGCGGTTTTTTCCATATAGGTATTGACTGACGGGTGGACGAAATATCGGTAATGGTCGGTTCGTCCTCCGGCGCCGGCGCCGAAGGCATGAATGGTCTTGCCGAGCTTTGAAAAGCGGTTGTAGATGCTGCGATCAAGGGTACCCTGAACCCAGTGGGACATGGATAACTGGTGATAGCCCATGTCGGTGAGCAGGTTGAAGGCCGCCTGATGGTAGCGGAACTGTTCGGCGGTTTCGGGAACTGCGATGGTACGCCCCGCACTGATCGACTTGTCCATCCGTCCCCCTTCAAAGACATTGAGCTGATAAAGAGCCATGCCGTCTACTCCGAGCTGATCGGCAATCGCGATGTCCTCAAGGTAGGTGTCGATGCTCTGATGCGGGAGCCCGAAAATCAGATCGATAGAGACAGAGGCCTGCTTGAGTGCCAGCATGCGCTGGATGTTGTTGATGACGGCAGAGCCGGAATCAATGCGCCCGATAGAGCGTCTGGAACGGGTATCAAAGGATTGCACGCCGAGGGAGAAACGATTGACCCCATGCTCGATACAGGCCTGCAGTTTGTCCCCTCCCAGATCGTGAGTGCGCGTTTCAAAGGTGATCTCACAATCATTGGCCAAGGGCAGGTGTCGATTGATGGCGGTCAGTAATTGGGCTATCTGGGCAGCATTGAGGGTTCCCGGGGTTCCTCCACCAATATAAACGGCACGTATCCGGGTTTGATCGATCATGGGAGAGGATGAAGTCCGCGCGATCTCCTTGATCAGGGCGGTAGTATAGTCGGCGATTTTTGCCGGATCCGCCAGATTTTTAAAAAAACCGCAATAAGTGCATTTGGATTGGCAAAAGGGGATATTGATGTAAACGCAGGCGTCTTCAGGCGCCGGCAGCGACTGTTCCATTTCACGCTGCCAGACCGCCTGGACCTGATCTGCGGGCACGGAGTCTCCTTTGACCCCGGCATGGACAGCGCGTTTTTTATCATAGGCAGTGGCCGGGTCGGTGCTGTGTTCGTTCCCGAAGATCAGCTTGTGTTGCTGATCACTAAGAAGTTTCAACCATTGTGTCATGGTAAATACCTGTTCTCACCTTAGAAATTGATGGAAGCCTTGAGCAGGAAGTGTCTGCCGGGTTCAGGAATGGGTGACATGGCCAGCTCATAGTCCTTGTCGGTCAGATTTAATGCCTCAAGTGTCAGCATGAGTGTTCTGTCATCGAGTAAAGGATAGCTCCCGCTGATACTGAGATTGAGCGTTGTATACGCCGCGGTTTTGTCGATGCTTCCATCTGCTGCTTCCTCCTCGGCTTTGGCGGCGTAACGCGCGTAAAGATCGGAGTTGATGGTGACGGAGCGACCGAACTGTGCGGCGTATCTGAGTCCCAGACGCCCGCTAAGTTCCGGCTGCCCGGTTTTATAGGTAGAAAACCCCTGTTGTTCGAACTTCCGGCGCATGTATGAGCCGCTGACATAAGGTGTAAAATCGCCGACCAGCAGTTTTGCAATCAGCTCAACTCCGGAAGTGATTGATTTGTCGACATTGGTAAATTGTCGCGCCGTACCGGTTCCGTAAGGGATAGTGACGGTCGCGATGTAATCTTTTGAACGGGTGTGAAACAGGGCGAGATCAACATCGACCAGTTGATTGGCATAATGTGCGCCTACTTCGTAGTTGCTGGACTTTTCCGGATCCAGATCCGGATTTGACAACGTCGGAGTCGCGCTGCCGTGGCTGGTACCCATGTATAATTGCTGGAGGTTGGGAGCGCGATAACCGCTCGAGTAGAGAACCCTAAGGGTTGTGTTGTTGATGCCGCGATAGACCAGAGACAAACTGCCGACGGTGCTGTCGAAATTGGTGTCCTTGTCCGGTATTAATGAGTTGTTGGTTGAGGTTATTTCATTTTGTATCCGGGAATAGCGCAGTCCGCCGCCAAGAATCAGATTTTCACCGATCATCTGCTCGTCGTGGACAAACAGAGAATAGGTGGTTTGTTTGGCATCCGATCGGGTGTAAGTGTCGGCGCCCATATTCGTCCTGATGTCATCTACGGCATTCAGATCATCAATGTTGAATTCAAAGCCGGTTATCAGCAGATTAGACGTATTCAGTTGAAGATCGGCCTGTCCCAGAACGCCGGTCGTGTCAAGGGTGTTTTCTGTACGTCCACGGCGCTGCATCGTCATGAATGGGTTGATGGGAATATCCATATTATTGATGAATTCTTTGAAGGTCTCCTGACGGAACAAGCTCAGACGAGCTTTAGATAAAAGTGCACCTGGGTTGCGATACTCAAACCATCCTGACAGTTTTTCCCGATCCCATTCAGGTAACTCCATGAACATGCCGGGGTAGGGCATGGTGTAGACCATGCTCTCCGATTCAAATTTTTCATATTTGATTCCGCCGTCAAAACGGTCGTTCCGATAACCTGCGAGCAGGCTGTAACTCTGGCGCTCATACTCTGTACCGTCGAGTTTGTCACCGTCGGCATCCTTGCGCTTGTCGTAGTCCGTTTGACTGCCGTCAACGCGATAATAAAATTCCCTCAATGATCCATGAATGGCTGCAGAGAAAAGGTTTCCTGCGGAACTGGTGTCGTATGTCGCGCTGAGGGATCCTTCTACCGGACGGTTGCCGCCCTTTTTAGTGATTACGTTGATGGCCCCGCCGATGGCCTCCGAACCATACAAAACAGAGCCGGGGCCTTTAATGATTTCAATGCGTTCGATGTTGTTGATATCGATCAGCAGGGGCGTTCCGTCCATCGATTTCTGTTCGGTGATTTTCATACCGTCTACCAGAATCAAGGTGCGTGAGCTGCTTTCGCCGCGCAAGCTGATTCGAGTGACCCCTGCGGCCCCGGTGCTGGTGATCTGAGCCGCCGGCAGATCACGGAGCAGGCCGGCCAGACTGGTGGCACCGGAAGCTCGGATCTCTTCCGCTGAAATGACATTGACCGTGTAGGGAACGTCCTGAATATTCTTTTCGACCCGAGTCGCGGTTACCATGATTTCATCAGAACTTTGTGCTGCTGCGATAGTTGTCCAGCCAATCATCGATACAATCATGATGGAGAGTGTCAGTTTTGTTGTTCTGCAGGTTGTCCGCATTGATGATCTCCTGTTGATATTGGTCAGTTCTATGTTCCGTCAGTGCCGATACCGGCGCGTACCAACCTCGCCAATTATCGGTCTGTTCATGAAGCCGAGATGCTAAATGAGAAATGAATTAAAAATCCGTGACCATAGTCACAAAATGAAAACTTTTTTCATTTTCCAAAAATCGCATAAGTGTTTGTCGTTATGTGACTTTTGTCACAAAAATCATTAGCAATGCGTTGTAGGATACGCAATTTCGAGGGATTTCTCTCAGGAGTTCAGGAGAGGATCAAATGCCTTGGATAGAGCACTTTTTTCTGCTTGGTGGACTTATGCGGTTTTTCCTGATTCGTGATCTTTGTCACGGATATCGAGGTGCGGGTGGTGCTAGTTTCAGTATCCGAAAATGAATTTCACAATCCCGAATGTGCATCAGATGTACGTTTTAAGATTTTTTGCCGCAAGGGGCAGCGGTCATTATTAACTATCCTCGGTAATGGAGTGACGAGTTGGACTTTATGATGTTTGCAAGGATGAGCTTGATAACAGGTGCTTTGCTGCTGGTTGGCGTGACCACTGTCAGTGCCGAGACAAGCCTTGATCAAATCGCCGCAGAGACGCTTCAGCGCCAGCGCCAGGTGCAGTTGCTGGAAGAGGGATGGAGCAAGGAACAACAGCAACTGTTGTTCAAGATCGAGGCGGCGGAGCAGAAGCGTGATCGGCTGCGCCGGCAGAATGCCCGGATGATTCATGCTCTTGAGGTTGAACAGCAGCGGATCGAGGCTCAGCAACGGCGCTTGGCCGAGACGCAGAGGCTGCGGGAAAATCTGCTCAGCTGGCTGGAGGGGCAGGTGCAGCGATTGGAAGAAGATATCCCCCGGGGGCTGCCTTTTCTGCAGGAGGAGCGTGAGCGTCGCTTAGCCGACCTGAAACTGGTACTGGCTGATCCTTATGCTCCACTTTACGAACAGTTCCGGCGGGTGTTTGAGGCCCTGCTGGTTGAGGCCGAGTATGGTTACAACCATGATGTCTATCGCGCTGAAGTTGTTCTGGAGGGGCAGCCAGTGCAGGTAGACTTGGTGCGGATCGGTAGACTGGCGCTGTTTTATCGGACTCTTGATCGTACCAGTGTCGGTTGGTACGACCCGGGAACGCGGCAGTTCCGTCCCCTGGCACAAGGGGATCTTGCCGCAGTTGGCCGTGCTGATGCCCTGATTCAGCGTGAGATCGCTCCGACCTTGATTTCTTTGCCGGTGGGGAGGATTGAACAGTGAAAAAGATTCCCTCCAGATGTCTGTTGGTTGCGGCGGTTTTGCTGGTAATGACAGCAATGGTCGTGCAGGTGGATGCCGGCGATGTACGGGCTGTATATCGTGATCTGGAACGGCAGCGGACGGAAAGTGAACAACTGAAGAAAACAACGGCAATTAGAATTCAACGCGACCGTGATCAGCTTGGAAAATCGCTCGCCGCTACCCAGCGTGAGACGAAAGAACTCGAGCGGGAGCTGGAGCGTCGTCAGAAAGAATTACAGCAGCGGCAACAGCAGGTGGAGCTTCTGATGGCAAACCAGGCCGCTGATCAGGAGCTGATGACCAATCTGACGGCGGCGGTACGGGTCAGTGCCCGGCAACTTCAGGAACTGCTGACGCGTTCTGTCTATACCGCTTTTGATCCGCAGCGTCCGGAACGATTAGATCCGATTCTCGATGGCGATCATTTTCCCGGTCTGGATGATATGGAACTGATGGCCGATGAGTTTTTCAATGAAATGACCATGACCGGTCAGGTTCTAATGCCCGAACAGTCTTATGTCGATGCCTCCGGTAATGCAGGTCATGGCCGCCTACTCATGGTCGGTCCTTTTCTTGCCGTCGTTGCCGATGCCGACAATCCCCGGTTGCTGAATTATAACAGCGCCCGCCGCAATCTGGCTGTGGTCGAGGGCAACCTTCCGTGGCTACAGCAGCGAATGCTGACAAAGTACCTGCAGGGAGAGGCCGAACAGGTTCCCCTGGATCTGGCGGCAGGTGCGGGGCTGGAGCAATTGACGCGGCAGAAGGGTTTCGTTGAACGGATTCGTAGCGGCGGGGTGTTGATCTGGCCGATTCTGTTGCTGGCGTTGGCAGCTGTACTGATCAGCCTGGAACGGTCGATTTTTCTCAAGCGGGTTCACGACCGCGCCGATCAGGTCATGGACGCGGTCAACCGTAATGCTTGCAGTGGGGACTGGGAGACCTGCGACAAGCTGATCGGCAAACGGCGTTCGCCGGTTTACAACGTTCTGCGGGCTGGCTTACAGGCACGATACGAACAGCGTGACGTTCTGGAAAGTATCCTCCAGGAAGCGATTCTTAAGGAGTTGCCGCGCCTGGAGCGGGCGTTGCCACTGCTCAACATCATGGGGGCGGTAGCGCCTTTACTTGGCCTGCTGGGAACCGTGACCGGCATGATCGGGACCTTCGAGGTGATCAATATCTATGGAACCGGCGATCCGCGTCTTATGTCGGGGGGGATTTCCGTCGCCCTGGTCACCACCATGCTCGGCCTCATGGTGGCTATTCCGATTATGCTGATGCACACGTTTTTAAGTCGTCAGGTAGAGCATATCATCGGCGATATGGAAGAAAAGTCAGTCACCCTGATCAATACCATTGCGCGTTGCAAGCTGCCGAATTCCCATGAATCTGCTGCTTGACGCTTACCAGTTTCTCATCAGTCAGAATGAACTGACGGCTGACCTGATCCGATATTTTCAGAGTGGTGGGATGGTCATGTATCCCATTGTGCTGATTTCGGCGGTGATGTGGGCGTTGATTTTCGAGCGGATGGTGGCGTTTCACCGCCTGGAGTTTCGTGATCTGCGCATGACCGATCTGGTGACACTGGGGCGCTCCTGCCGGGACGTCCGGCCGGGGTCGGGATTGCGCACCCAGGTCGGATATTTCCTGCAGCAAAAACGCACCGGCGATCACCTGGTTGATCAGCGCCTGCTGGAGGAGTGCTATCTGAAACTACTGCCGCAGATCGACCGGAATATCGCGGTGATTGCCGTTCTCGCCATGGTGTCACCGCTGCTGGGTTTGCTCGGAACCGTGACCGGCATGATGACAACCTTCGATGTGATTTCGGTGTTTGGTACGGGGAATTCCCGCGCCCTGGCGGGGGGGATCTCAGAGGCGCTGATCACTACCCAGACCGGACTGATGGTATCCATCCCCGGAGTCTTTGCCGCCGCTGTCCTGGCAATGAAGGCGCGACGCCTGCAGGAGCGGTTGAAACAGTGCATCATCACCTTGCAACGGATTGTTTAATATCATGATCAATGTTCGCCACAGCCTGCGTCGTAAAAGCGCGACCGCTGAAATCAATATTTCCCCCTTGATCGATCTGGTGTTTCTGCTGTTGATCTTCTTCATGGTCACCACCAGCTTCGTGCGTGAGACCGGGGTTGAGGTTGAGCGCCCCACGGCCAGTACGGCGGTTGCGGCCGACAGCAGTAATATTCTGATCGCGGTGACCGACCAGGGCGAAGTGTATTTCGACCATCAACGGGTCGATGTGCGCACCGTCCGCAGTCACATTGCCCGTGCCATCGCCGAAAATCCAGGGGCTGAGGTGATCGTTGTTGCCGATCGCTTCAGCCATACAGGTGTCGTTGTTCAGGTCATGGATCAGTGCCGTCTGGCCGGTGCGGTGCGGGTGAGCCTGGCGGCCTCCGAAGGAAGCGCGGGACGTTAGATGAATCGTTCAAAATCGTTGACGACAGCGGCCTTTTTCCTGGCGCTGTTGGTTAATCTGGGGCTTTT
>JAGYPB010000079.1 GCA_018399135.1 Deltaproteobacteria bacterium
ACCGATATTAATCAGATCAATCAGGTGATCCGAGAAGTGGGCGAACTGGTCAACAGCATTGCTGCCGCTATTGAAGAACAATCGGTGGTGACTCGCGACCTGGCCGGCAATATCGCCCAGGTGTCCGACGGGGTGCAGGATGCCAACGAGCGGGTCGGGCAGACCGCTGAAGTGTCGCGCGAAATGGCCAGGGATATTGCCGAAGTCAACACCGCAGCAACTGACATCCGCTCCGGCGGTGAACAGGTGCAGGCCAGCGCTGCTGAGCTGACCAGCCTGGCAGAACAGCTGAAAAGCCTGGTGGGGCAGTTCAAGGTTGGTGCCATTGCCCAGAGCGCGGCGCAAAGCGGGCAGTTGATCGTCTGGGAAGAGAGTCTCTCGGTTGGTGTGCCGACCATGGATGATCACCACAAGGAGCTGATCCGCATCATCAATGCGCTGCATGCCGCTCTGAAGGAAAAGCGCGGACTTGATGTTACCCGCAAATTGCTGCGCGATTTGACCGGGTATGTCGATTTTCATTTCCGCGCGGAAGAGGATTTCCTGGCCGGTATCAACTATCCGGAGCTGGAAGATCAGAAGATCTCTCACCGCAAGTTTGAAGATAAGCTGGCGTCCATGCAGCAGCGCTGGAATGACGGTGATACCAGTGTCACCTCGGAAATGATGCGCATGTTGCAGGACTGGCTGGTGCAGCACATTAAAGTGATGGACATGAAATACGGTAACCTGGTTGCCAAATCGCGGTAAATAAAGGGCGGGAGCTAGCAAAAAATGATGAAGGAACAGAATAAAAGCCTGGATCACTCCTTGCTGATTGTCTTTGCCCTTGGCGATGGATTGTTCGGCATCAAGGCCGACCTGATTCAGGAAGTCGTCAAGGTCAGCACCATGACTCCGGTGTATCACGCACCCGACTATATTATCGGGATCCGTAATCTGCGTGGACGGGTTGTTACTCTGCTCGATCTGCAACTGCGGTTGGGCCTGGGTGTCTCCAGAACCGATGCGGAAAATCGTATCCTGATTATCGAATGGCAGGGAGAACCGGTGGGGCTGCTGGTCGACCGGATCGTTGATACCATCCCTCTGGATGGCGCAGCCATCGAGCAGGCTCCGGCCAACCTGCCGATCAGTCAGGAACAGTCCCTCCTGGGTGTTGTGCGCCACGATGAGCGGCTGATCGCGTTACTTAACATGGACATTCTGCTGGGAGTGGAAGTTCAGCATGCCTGAACGGCTATTGGTTGACCTTGCATGGATGCTTTCTGATCAGAAAGAAAGGGAGTGATGGCATTGCGTGTTGTTGTGGCGGATGATTCGATCCTGTTCCGGCGGGTGCTCAGTGACGCACTGGCCGGTTTCCCCGAGGTTGAGGTGGTCGGCACGGCGGCTAACGGCAAGCTGGCCCTGGCCAAGGTGCGTGAACTCAAGCCGGACCTGCTGACCCTTGACATGGAAATGCCTGAACTTGATGGTCTGGGGGTGCTGGATGCCCTGCGCGAAGGGGGGGAGAAGGTCGATATTATCGTGGTCAGTGCCCTGACCAAACGTGGTGGCGACCTGACCATGCAAGCGCTGAAAAAAGGCGCCTTTGACTTTATCACCAAACCCGAAGGGCTGACGGCGGAGCAAAGCCGCGCCCGGATTCTTGAAGAACTGACGCCGCGCATCAAAACCCTCGCCAGCCGTTACGCCATTCGTTCGCTGTTGAAGGGGAGAGGTGCCCGGGATCCCTCCTCTGTGCCGGCCGCAACGCCTCCGGCCGCCGTTCCAGTTGTTGCCCCTGTCGTCCAGCGTGAAGGTGATCTGACCCGTCGTTTGCAGCGGGTTTCCGGACAGCAGCGTGCCGATCTGGTCGTGATCGGCGTTTCAACCGGTGGGCCTGCGGCCCTGTCGCAGGTGATCCCGAAGCTTCCGGAAAACCTCGGGGTGCCGGTTCTTATTGTCCAGCACATGCCGGCCATGTTTACCCGTTCCCTGGCCGACAGCCTGGCTCTGCAGTCCCAGCTCAAGGTGGTGGAAGCGCAGGACGGGGATGAGTTAACGGCCAACTGTGTGTATGTTGCCCCCGGTGGCCGGCAGATGAAAGTCATACATGATGATGCGAGGAGCTACATAAAAATCACGGATGACCCTCCGGAAAACCATTGTCGACCGGCTGTCGACTATCTGTTTCGTTCAGTGGCGCAAAGCTATTCAGGCTCAGTGCTGGCGGTGATCCTGACCGGTATGGGCAGCGACGGAACCACCGGATTGCGCCTGCTCAAACGCCGGAATGCCTTTATCATTGCCCAGGATGAAGCGAGCTGCGTGGTCTACGGGATGCCGAAAAGTGCGGTTGAAAGCGGTGTTGTCGATCTGGTTCTGCCCCTTGATCAGGTCGCCGGGCAGCTGATGAAACAGTGTAAAGCCTGATCTATGAACGGCTCTCTCTCTTCAACTGAATTTGCCCTGTGGCAGCGCTATATTTACGACATCAGCGGCATCCATCTGGATGCAAGCAAAGGGTACCTGATTGAAACCCGCCTGAAAAGCTTGATGAAGGAGTGCAGTGCGGTCAGTTTTACGGATTTTCATCGCAAAGTTGCCGCTGATTTTTCACGGAACTTGCGGCGTCAGGTGATCGATGCCATTACCACCAATGAAACCTCTTTTTTCCGTGATCAGTCCCCCTTTGAGCTGTTACGCCACAAACTGATTCCGGAACTGATTGATCGTCGGCGCAAAGCGGGGATGACCCGCACCGTGCCGATCCGCATCTGGAGCGCTGCCTGTTCCACCGGACAGGAGGTTTACAGTATCGCCATTGTGTTAAAAGAGTTGTTAGGGTCGTTAAATGGCTATGACATCCGTATTCTTGGTACGGATATTTCCGATAATGCCGTTGCCCAGGCCAGTCGTGGCTATTACAGCACCCTCGAACTGGGGCGCGGAATGCAGGCCGATGGCCAGCGCAAGTATTTTGTCGCGGAGGGCTCCCAGTGGAAAATCTGTGATGAAATCCGCTCCCTGACCAGTTTCCGCACCATGAATCTGCTCGAGCCCTTCACCTTCCCGGTACCCTATGATCTGATCTTCTGCCGCAATGTCGCGATTTATTTCAATGAGACGGACAAAATCAAATTGTTCCGCAATCTCGGCCGGGTGCTGGCCAAAGATGGTGCATTGATGATCGGTTCCACCGAGTCGATATCAGGATTGTGTCCCGAATACAAACCGCAGCGCTATCACCGCTCAGTGTTTTATCAGATAGAGTCGTAAGTTAAGCGGTAAGCAGTAAGCGGTAAGCGGTAAGCGGTAAGCGGTAAGCGGTAAGCAGTAAGCGGTAAGCGGTAAGCAGTAAGCGGTAAGCGGTAAGCGGTAAGCAGTAAGCGGTAAGCGGTAAGCGGTAAGCAGTAAGCAGCTCACGGCTCACGGTTCACGGTTCACGGTTCACGCGCTTCTCTACAAATGACGCCACGATAGTGGCAGACACCGCTTCAGCGGTCAACAAAGGACAACCCACATGATGCAAGATGTCACGACAGCTATGGTCAGTACCTCGTATATCCTGATTGTAGAAGATGATCCCGGTACCAGTCGGGTGATTCAGATGATGCTGGAACGTCACGGGTTTCGCACTGACACCGCTTTTACCCGTGCTGAAGCAATGGTCAAGATCGGGGTTGAGCGCTTCGATATGATCCTGCTTGATATCAATCTGCCTGACGGCAATGGCTTCGATATCTGTTCCGCTCTGCAACAGGTACCCGGCATGGCCGGAATCCCGGTGATATTTATTTCATCTCATGAGGATACGGAAACGAAAATCCGCGGTTTTGAATCGGGTGGTGTCGACTATATTACCAAGCCGGTGTCAGGTGCCGAATTGATTGCCCGAATTACTACGCATCTGCGTTTGCGCCGCGCCTATGATCAGCTGGCTGAACTGCAGGCCGAACGGGTGCAGCGTCTGGCCGGTGCCCAGAGTTCGTTGATGCCGACTCCCGCTGACTTCCCTTCTGCCCGCTTTGCCGTAGTGCTGCGGCAGATCCTGCAGGCCGGTGGCGACTTTTATGATGTGGTTCCGGTGGGAGATGACATCTACGATTACATTGTCGCCGATGCCAGCGGTCATGATCTGGCGGCATCCTTTTGGACGGCGGCGCTGAAAACCCTGATTGCTGAAAACGCTCATCCCATCAACCAGCCCCGTGACATCATTCTGGCGGTCAATAAATCCTTGCGCCGCATTCTGCCGGAGGGGGTGTTCTTTACCTTGATTTACGCCCGGATGAATCGGCGGACGCGAACGGCTACGATTGTCAGTGCCGGCCATCCACCGGCTGTTGTCCTCCCGGCGGACGGTAAACCGGCCTATTCTGTTGAGCAACAGGGCGATATCCTCGGGGTCTTCGATGATGTGGTTTTTGATAGTTGTGATCTTAAACTGGCCACCGGCGACCGGTTGCTGCTGTATTCCGATGGATTGATCGAAATTGAGGATCACCACGAAGCCGGGCTGGATCAACTGTTGCAGCACCTGGCGTCGGTAACCGTCGATCAGCCTCTCGAAGAGCTGGTCGGTGGTACCATAAGCAGGTTGAGCCAGGGCAAAAAAATTGATGATGATCTGCTGCTGCTGGGCATCGAGGTGTGACCATGATGCAGAGGGGGATTATTCGTCAATTGCCGTCAGATCCGGCGGCGGTGGAACCTTTGTGTCTTGATCTGGCGCAGTTGCTGCAACAGCATTGCCTGGCGCAGCATGTGTTCGGCATTGAACTGGTTGCTCGTGAATTGCTCAACAACGCAATTTTTCATGGCAACCGTCAGTCGCCGAACAAGCAGGTTGACTTTAGCCTGACTATCGGGCGACGCTGGATTCACATGACCATTGCCGATCAGGGGCCGGGATACGACTGGCGCCAGTTACGGCAGGTTCTTGCCGACTCCGAAGCCACCTGTGGCCGGGGCATCGCCATTGCCCGTCTGTACGCACAAAAGGTGCGTTTTGGTGATCAGGGGCGGCGGATTGAGGTGTGGTTTGATCGAAATCAACAGGAATATAACGAGATTTAGCAGATTGTTTGCCGCCGTGTTTTGTTTTGCGGTTGTATTCAATACAGTAAAGCTGGAAGCCGCAGATATTTACGTGGGAACTTGCGGCACGCCGGGGTATCCCGGTATCAATGAGGCTATTACGGCAGCTATTCCTGGTGATAGTATTCTGCTGTGTTCTGGGGCTTACAACGGGGCGGTGATTATCAACAAGGCGGACCTGACCTTGTCTTCGGCCAGCGGCAATCGCACCGATACGGTTATTTCCAGCAACTCCCAGGTTGTCGAGATTCTGGCCCCCAATGTAACCATCAGCAATCTGACCCTGATCAGCAGCAATGGCAGGGGAATTTATGCTGACTGGTTTGCCAACGGTTCCCACACTTTTTCCAATTTGTCCATTGATGCTCAGCAGGAAGGAATCAGGATCAGACAGTCCTCTGCTGTTACTTTTCACCAATTGGAGATCATCAGTCGCTCTTCCGATGGTATTCACATGGAATGGAGCGCTGATGGGGGTCATCGTTTCAGCAGGCTTGACATCCGTGCGCAGGGTCGGGGTTTGTACCTGCGCACTGGAGCAGCGGTTATTGAAGATGCTGTTATTGTCTCTGAAGCTGATAATGCTGTTGAAATGGGTAACAACTATCCGGTTAACCTTGAGCGCACTACGCTGAATTCAGCTGCCGGTCGAGGTCTTTACATTGTTTCAAGTCATTCAGCCAACCATGCTGTTAATCTCCGGAACGTCACCATTCAGGCTCAGTTAAACGGTATATCGATCATGCGCTCCGGGGAGATCCGTGCCGAGACGTTGAATATAAACAGTAGCGACGGACATGGAATCTATACGGCATGGGACGCCGCAGGCAATCACCACTTTGTCGATATGATCATTCATGCCGGTCAGCGTGGTATCTTCACTCAACGAGGGTTTAGCCTCCTTGAAAACTTCACCATTGTTTCAGGGGAATCCGGTGTTGATACCACGACCCACCAGCCGTTGATTATCCGTCGGGGTCAAATTGAGACCCGTACAGAAGACGGTATCTACACCAGGTACGGTGCATTCACTCCGATAACAGTAGAAAATGTGACGATTGCGCCATCTCGCTGGGGTGTCTATCTGGCACAGACATCTGCCGCGACGCTCGAAAAACTCTGTATCGACGGGGGGCAAAGGGGGGTTGTCACGGCCTGGGATGCTCGTCATGTCAATATTAACAGCTCGGTGTTCAATGGTTTTTCCGATGTGGGTGTGGAGATTGGCTCAAATTGGAGTTATCCGGCACGCATTTCCGGCAATGCTTTTGTCGATGCATCTACGCCGTATGCCCGCAGTAACCGTTCTTCCCACCAGTTCAGTGGCAACTACTGGGAAGGAATCAGCGGTGCCTACAGTGAGGGTAATGTCCAGGATTCCACCCCACTGGTGACCCCACCAGCTTTTGATTGTTATATTCCCGCAACCGGATTGACCTGTGTCAACGACGATTTCAACCGCGCCGATGTCGGTGATGAGTGGGCGGTTACCAATAAAAGCGGAAGTTTCGGCAACCCTCGCATTGTCAATGGGCGATTGCGCCTGACCAATAACAGCGGCAATGTTGCCACCGCTGCAACCCTGCAACGGCTGTTTCCCTCTGCAGACAATCTGGTGGTGCTGGAGTTTGACTTTTTTGCCTATGGAGGGAGCAATACCGGTGCTGACGGGGTTGCGGTCGTTCTATCCGATGCCGCCATTACTCCGGAACCGGGGGGTTACGGTGGATCGCTGGGTTACGCCAATCGCAGCGGCATCAGCGGCTTTGCCGGGGGCTGGCTGGGGATCGGACTGGATACCTTCGGTAATTATTCGAATCCTACCGAGGGGCGTCATGGCGGACCAGGATTCCGCCGTAATGCGGTGGCCCTGCGCGGCTCCGGGGTTGGCCAGAGCGGTTATAATTACATTGCCGGCACCAATACCCTGACCCCTCCGGTACGGACCGGCAGCGCCTCCGACACCGAACCGACCACCCATCATCGCTATCGGGTCACCATTGACAGCCAGGTTGTTGACCAATCCTGGGTGACCATTGAACGCGATACCGGTAGCGGCTATCAGGTATTGATTGGTCCGGTTGACGTGTTGACCCAGACAGACCAGGCTGCTGTGCCGGAAGAATTGATGCTGACCCTGACCGGTTCGACCGGGGGATCCAATGATATCCACGAAATTGACAATATCCAGGTTTGTGCCTTGCGGATGGTGCCGCT
>JAGYPB010000008.1 GCA_018399135.1 Deltaproteobacteria bacterium
CGTATACAGTATGCAGGTAGATAACACAAACCAGGGTTTTAAATCAAGGCAATTTTCCCGGAAAAACGCAGGGGAACAAGCACAAAGACAAACGAAAACACATCGTTGAACCAGGAGTTAAGAACTCATCTGTTCCACGGCAGGGACGGAGGCGGGTTGCTGATAAGCCATACCGTTTCAGTAGTAAAACGGCCCGGCTGTTTTTTCCATTCCTGTTTCCAGCTCCAGCGCTCTATCCGGCTGGAGGGAAGGCGATAATATTCGAGCTGATAGACAACTTCAGCCGTCCCCTCGTCTGTACCCGGATGGATATTTTGAATCCGACTGTCGACAACAAACAGGTCAGGATCTTCCTTGAACTGCTCGAGGAATGCTGTGCGTTGTTCTGGCTCAACAAGTTTTGCGGCCCCGTACCAATCTTTCCAGCGCATGGCCTCGGTAAAACGATCGGCGATCTTGGGCAGATTCGCGGTCTCACCACCAGTCAGGGCTGCACAACCAGACAGCAGCAGACACTGGACGAAAAGGAGAAACAGCAAAAAACGGCTCATGAGAGACTCCCATTGGTTTTTAAGCAGATCAAATCAACCCCGAGCGGTCAGCGCATTATCACGCAACTGCCGAATGGTTGCAGCGTAATCGCCGGCTCCAAAAACCGCGCTTCCTGCAACGAAAACGTCCGCACCGGCAGCAGCAATACGCTCAATGTTGTCGATCTTGACCCCGCCATCAACTTCCAGTTCAATCGGCTTGCCAAGCTGGTCGATACGCTGCCGCAGCTGGGTAATCTTCGGCAGACAATTTTCAATGAACGATTGGCCGCCAAAACCGGGGTTAACTGTCATTAGCAGAACCAGGTCAAGATCCGGCAGAATCATGTCGAGGGTCGCCAGAGAGGTTGCCGGATTGAGTGAGACACCCGCTTTTTTGCCAAAGGAATGAATCAACTGGATGGTCCGGTGAAGATGGGTGGTCGCTTCAACATGGACAACGATCAGGTCGGCACCTGCCTTGGCAAAATCACTAATGTAGCGGTCAGGATGTTCGATCATCAAGTGAACATCGAGGGGCAGATCGGTAACGCGCCGCACCGCATCGACTACCAGCGGACCAATGGTGATGTTGGGAACAAAGTGACCGTCCATGACATCAATGTGGACGTAATCAGCTCCCCCCTGGTCAATGGCACGGATCTCATCACCCAGACGCGAAAAGTCGGCAGAAAGGATCGAGGGAGCAATTTTCATCATGGCAGTGTCCTTACTCATTCACTCTCTGCGGCGCAAACGCGCAGCAAAAAAAGCATCCACCCCTTCATGACAATGGGGATAAGTGCGCAGAGTTCCGGCCGGAGTGAACAGAGGAGCCCAGTATGGCGGCAACTTTTCGGGTAGAGGTTCGAGGGTAAAACTCGTTTGTTCAGCGAGAAAATTATCGATAACATCATCTGATTCGATGTGACTGAAGCTGCATACCGAATAAAGCAACAGACCACCGGGTCGTACCAGTGTCGCCGATTGCGCGAGCAGGCGCAGCTGCAACCCGGCCAACTGACGCAGACCGGCGGCAGTCTTGTTCCAGCGTCCTTCCGGGTTGCGGCGCAGTACGCCAATACCACTGCAGGGAGCATCAAGGAGTACCCGATCAAAGCTTTCCGGTAACAAAAAATCAACCGGGGAGGTCATGTCCCAGGCATGGGTGCTGATATTGCTGCACCCTAAACGCCGTGCCCCCTGCTCAATGAGTTCAACCCGCTGTGGTGACTTGTCAACCGCAACAATCTCCGCCTGATTCCCCGTCAGTGCTGCCAGATGGGTGGTTTTGCCCCCGGGTGCGGCACAGACATCGAGAATGCGCTGACCGGGGCGGGCATCGAGCAAGTGCGCTATCAACATACTGGCTTCATCCTGAACCTGATAAAGTCCCTCGTCATCTCCCGGCAGTCGCTGCTCGCCACGCCGTTCCAACACAACCCCTTCCGGCGCGAAGGAGCACGGGCTCGCTTCATGACCAACGGCGATCAGGGTGGCCAGAAAACTATCGCGATCGGTTTTGAGGGTATTGACGCGAACACTCTGACGCGGTGGCTGGGCCAGGGCTTCGCCAAGGGCTCGTGCCTGCTGATTCGGCAGCCGTCGCATCACCTCTTTTGCCAGCCAGGTCGGCAGGCTGCAAACCTTTTCCAGATAGGGGCGAATCTGCTGCGGATCCGGCCAGGGGATGTCGTCGCGCCCGCGGTCAAGGGCTCGCAGCACGCCATTAAGGATGCCGGTAAGGCTGGCCAGTCCAAGCTTACGCGCCAGCTCGACGGTGGCATCAACGGCAGCATGGGACGGCACCCGATCCATCTCCAGCAACTGATAAGCGCCAATGCGCAGCAACCACTGGACCTCGCTTTGCAGGCGCGACAAGGGTTGGTTGCAAAAACAACTGAGGGCAAAATCGATGCGGCCGCGCAAGCGCAGCACGCCGTACACCAGTTCAGTGACAAAGCGGCGGTCGCGCTGGTCAAGGGCACAGCGACGCAATTCGCTATCGAGGGCCAGATCAGAATACGCGCCATCGGCCACGCGCAGCAGAACAGTGTAGGCCGTATGACGAGCATCTTGTTGAGGGGTGCGTATCAAGAGGATGGTTGTCCTTCAACATCAGCAACAGCAGGGGGCGATGACTGCAGACGGGTACCGGCAGGCAACGGACAGCCACTTAAAAATTCCCGCGCCGCCAGGCGCTTTTTCCCGGGAAGCTGTAACTCGCCTGTCAGCAGCGCACCCTGACCACAGGCAACCCGAACACCGTCGACACCAGCATTTAGAACCTCCCCCGGGGCACCATCAGCGTCTTCATCCACCGAGGTAGCAGCGATTTTGAGCACTTGACCATCCAGATAGCTATAGGCACCGGGCCAGGGATCAAGACCGCGCACCTGATTATGAATCTGACGGGCACTAAGGCTCCAGTCGATAAGACCATCTTCCTTGTTCATCATCGGCGCGTAGGTACTCATTGCGTCATCCTGCTCTTCCGGGGTCAATTGATCAGCACAGAGCAAGCGCAGGGTTTCTTCCATCGCCTCACGCCCGAGCAGGGCGAGACGATCGTGAACCGCACCGGCGGTTTCATCAGGATCAATGGGGGTGTTGCGCTTGACCAGCATAGCGCCGGTATCCAGCCCCACATCCATCAGCATGGTGGTCACCCCGGTCTCACTTTCACCATCGACAATCGCCTTGTTGATCGGCGCGGCACCGCGATATTTGGGCAGCAATGAGGCATGCACATTGATACACTGAAAACGCGGTATCTCAAGCACCGATTTAGGTAAAATCTGACCATAAGCGACGACAACAATCAGGTCAGGGGCCAGCTGGCGCAATTCCTCCACCGCTTCTGGTTTACGCAGACGCTCCGGCTGAAACACCGGCAACTGGTGCGCCAGAGCAAGCTCCTTGACCGGTGATGCCGCCAGCTTGTTGCCGCGCCCTTTGGGGCGATCAGGCTGAGTATAGACCCCAACCAGGTTGACGCCGGCGTCGAGCAGTCCCTGCAAAGTCGGCAGGGCAAACTCCGGGGTGCCCATAAATACGGTACGGATCTGTTCAGGCTTCATGTTCGACTTCCCGTTCCTGCAGCATTTTCAAATATTTTTTCTTGAAGATCGAGCGCTTCAGTGGCGACAAGCGGTCGACAAAAAGGATACCATTTAAATGGTCTATTTCGTGTTGAATCCCAACCGCCAGCAGTCCATCGGCCTGACGCTCATGGACTTGCCCGGTCGGATCCTGGTAACGCAGGGTTACCTCCTGATGACGCTTGACCGCTGTACAGAAACCGGGAATCGACAGACACCCCTCCTCTTCATATGATTCCCCTGCGGCCGCGATAATTTCCGGATTGGCGGCAACAACCAGATCGGCCGGCTCGTCGGAGCCTGAACAATCCAACACAATCAGGCGCAACAGTTCCCCGACCTGGGGTGCCGCCAGCCCGACACCAGGCGCGTTGTACATGGTCTCGACCATGTCCTGTGCCAGCTGTGTCAGCTGCTGATCAAATACCGTTACCGATACTGATTTTTTTTTCAGCAGGGGTTCAGGGTAATGAAGTATCGCACGAATTGCCATTCTTTGTGCCTCCATCCGGCACAAATGCCGGAAATTATAAATTCATATGCCACGCTGTGCAACTAGTACCCTGCAACCCATCATCTATCGAATCTTGCTTGTCTTTTGACGCGTCAAAACCCAGCGCAATCTTTGCGACCTGTTATGAGTTACAGGGTACTGGCCATTTTTCTTGCGTAACGTATAATTCTAGAGACATGTGCCGGCGGGGTCAACAGTAATGGCAACGAGACACAACAGGACAGGGGTCATGGTGATTGGTAACTATTCAGCTGTAGTCCTTGCGCAGGATCGGGGATCCTATGGCAAGGGTGTTTGTCGCCATGGACGGCGACAACAAGCGGTCATGGATGACGAAAAGCGTCCCTTGACAGAGGATCCCCGATCCTGTGCTGAACAGATACGGTGATTGAAACGTATATAACGGCACGGGCGACAGAACCTTTCCTGTCGCCCGTGTGATAAAACTCTCTTACAGCTCAAAACCTCAGCAGCCGGCTGAATAGTAATCCATTGCCGCTTTGACAGCTGCTCCCTGGTTGATTTCTGCCCCCATGTGGCCGAGAACCGCATCCATTGCTCCCAGGCAGTAGAGAACATTTTTCTGATTGCAGCCATGCCCCATCAACCCGATCCGCCAGACCTTGCCGGCCAGAACACCCAAGCCGGCACCGATTTCCAGCTGATACTCTTGCAATAACCGGGTTCTGACGGTCGCATCATCTGCACCGGCAGGGATGGCTACCGCGTTCAATTGTGGCAGTCGTTCATTTTCCGCAACGAGAAATTCCAACCCCATTGCTGCAAAGCCGCTCCGCAACGCCTGGTGGTGATACTGGTGGCGTTTCCAGGCATTTTCAATCCCCTCTTCACGCAGGATCAGCAAGGCTTCATGCAGACTGTAGAGAGCGTTGACCGGTGCCGTATGATGGTAAGCGCGTTTTGTCCCTTGTCCCCAGTAACCCATCACCAGGTTGAGATCAAGGAACCAGCTCTGTACCGGTTGCTTGCGATGGGTAATTTTATCCTGTGCGGCGGCACTGAAACTGACCGGTGAAAGACCGGGAACACAGGAAAGACACTTTTGCGACCCGGAGTAAACCGCATCAATACCCCACTCATCAACCCGTACCGGCACACCACCCAGGGCCGTTACCGTATCGACAATGGTCAAACATCCATATTGACGTGCCAGGGCGGTCAGGGTCGGCGCATCGGAAAGCACCCCGGTAGAGGTTTCGGCCTGGACAAAGGCAACAATCCTGGCATCGGGGTTGGCTTTGAGAGCGGCCTCAAGCTTGTTGGCATCAACCCCTTTTCCCCATTCGTCGTCAACAGCGATGACCGTCCCGCCGGCGCGTACGACGTTTTCTTTCATCCTGCCGCCAAACACCCCGTTCTGACAGACGACCACCTTATCACCGGGCTCAACCAGATTGACGAAACAGCATTCCATCCCCGCTGAACCCGGAGCGGAAACCGGCATGGTCAGGGCATTCTCGGTTTTGAAAGCATATTGTATGAGATTTTTAAGTTCATCCATTAAATCGATGAAGCGCGGATCAAGATGACCAATGGTCGGACGCGACAGCGCGTCAAGGATGCGCGGGCTGACGTCTGAGGGGCCGGGGCCCATCAGAATTCGCTGGGGGGGGTGGAATGTAGCGATACTCATGTTTTCTCCTCTTTGAAAAAAATCAACCAATTCATTAATCGTGGTGACAGACCCGATCTCCCGTAAGAAGAACGGATGATCATCCTTCAGAATTTCCGAGCGGAGCCAATTATCCATATTGGTGAACAAAAGTAAAATCCTGTTACCAAACCGCTGTCTCGGAAGATTTCATCTGGCTAAAAATAAAAAATACGGCCAAAAGGGCTAAAAACCTGATTTTTGAACATATAAGACTATTTTTGTGGGCTTTAGCCTGAAATACCAATTTCACTTTTATTAAAAATTGATAAAAAATAATTTATAAAGCTGTTCTTTTTTTATCTATATGCTTGACCTGGAGACACTACATGTTCTTTCTTACCACATTGTTTGTGGCAATGACGACAAATCAAGTCGATTTTTTTCTTCGTATCCCCGACCCACTAAAGGAGGAAAGATCATGAGTGGAAGCACCCCAGGAACCTTTCAATTACAGATCCGTGATCATCTTGAACAGGACTATGCTGACATCTACACACCTGAAGCGCTGGCAGCTCTGATCTTCATGGCGCAATTTGATGCCGAGCAGAAGCGCCTGATGGACGAGCGCACCCGGCGGCGGCTGATGCGTATGAAAGAAGGACGGAAAATCGGTTTTCTGGATCCAGAGTCCGTGATTAAAGGGACCGGCATCCGCGTTCAGGATGCCCGTGACGGCAATTTCGTCGGTGCAGTGATACCGCACGACCTTCAGCGCCAGTGGCTGCAGGGAACCGGCCCGGCGGCCAAACCCGGAGCTCCGATCAAATCAAGTCTGCGCAATGTCGCCTACGCCCTGCTGTCCGGAGCTGACGGCTGGATGTTTGACGGTGAAGATGCCCTGGGACAGACAAGCACCCTGTCCCTTGATAACCAGCGCAGTCTCAAGTTAGCCATCGCCCGCGACCCGCAATTCCTGGAGGTTGCCGAGTCCGTTGCCCGGGAGATGAACACCTGGGCCCAAGGGTTTTTTGGCCGCAATATCATCACTGACTGGCGCAAGCAGCTGGATTTTACCACCAAAATATTCAGGGCGCGCGGGCTACATCTGGATGATCGCCATGTACGATTGAATGGACAATCATTCTCCGCCTCCATCGTCGACATGACTCTCTACGTCGTCAATAACCGCGTCACGTTGCAGACGTCAGGCTGTTCCATCGTCCTGTACCTGCCCAAAATCCAGACCGCTGAAGAAGCCGGATTCTGGAACCGGCTCCTCACTGCCCTTGAAACTCATCTGGGTCTTGCCGAAGGAACCATCAAAACCTATGTCCTGGTAGAGCA
Source organism: Deltaproteobacteria bacterium (assembly GCA_018399135.1). Taxonomy (GTDB): domain Bacteria; phylum Desulfobacterota; class Desulfuromonadia; order Desulfuromonadales; family Geopsychrobacteraceae; genus Pelovirga. Next base: position 7,105 of record JAGYPB010000008.1, read on the forward strand.
GCTAGAGGCAACATTCCAGCTGATGGAAATCCGGGCGGCACTGGGACGTCATTTTGCCGGTTTCAACACCGGTCGTTGGGACTATATCAACAGTGTCTCTGATGCCAATTGTTGGGATCCCGACTTCATCAACCCGAATATCGAATCCATTGTCATGACCTACGGGTACATGCGCAATTACGAAGACCGGGTTCGCCGCGCCGTCAATACGCCGGATAAAAACGGTAACTTTGCCCTCTGGCAGGGAGGAATGGAACCCAACATTCCGGTGGGGTCGGAAGCCGGAGTAACCGGCAGCATGACCAAAGCCCGTGCCGGAGCCGTGCGCGAGCAGCAGGAAGGAGCCAGCGGCAAATGGATTGCCCACTGGAAAATGGCCCATATCATCCGACCGGTGTGGGAAGAGGCTGGTGAAGCCAACCAGATGGGACGACCCTTCCCGCGCCTTACCTATACCGCAGAAGATGCCGCCGGACTCACGTTACTGGAGCCGGCACCACGTACCATTCGCGGGGCACGCAACCTGCTGAGCGTCACCCTGCAGTATGGTAATGCTTTCGGTCAGGGACTTCAGGCTGCAGCCTTGAAGCCCGCCGACTTTTTCGGCAACGATGACATTCTTTATCTGATGGAAGATATGGCGACCGGGGAGATTCGTCTGAGCATCCTCTGGGAGTGGATCCACAAGGGTGCGGCGCTAACCGAGGATGATGCCGAAACCGGTTTGCGGGCCGGCGATGTGTTCACCATGGAGATCTTTGGCCGCCTCCTTGAAGAAGAATATGCCAAGCTGCTTGCGGCCGATAATCGTGATGTTTACGACCACTCAAAAACCACCACCCTGCCGATTGCCCGGGCCATCGTCGAAGCCTACGTGCAGGATCCGGTCAAGGTTCCCTGGTTTATCGACCTGCTGAATATCAACCTGAACAACATGAATATCGACACCGCCAGAGAGCGGATTGCCCTTTATTTCAGAGCCTTTAAAGAAGAAGGCAGACGCATCACAGAAAACCTGGATACGCTGTCTACCAATTAATTGATGAAGATTATCAGAGGAGCCCAACATGAGCACATTCAAAGATGAAGTCGTCGCAACGAAAACCTGGTTTGCTTCACCCCGGTTCGCGGGCATCACCCGACTGTATACCGCTGAACAGGTCGTAGAGCAGCGCGGAACCATAGCCGTTGATTACACGATTGCCCGGGACGCGGCAGAAGCGTTTTATCCGCGCTTGCGTGAAATGTTCGGTGCCGGCCAATCAATCACGACCTTCGGACCTTACTCCCCGGGACAGGCAGTAACCATCAAGAGGATGGGGATAGAAGGTATATATTTAGGTGGCTGGGCAACTTCCTCCAAAGGCTCCAAACAGGAAGATCCCGGACCCGACCTTGCCAGTTATCCATTGAGTCAGGTTCCCGATGAAGCGGCACCACTGGTGCGGGCACTGTTGGCGGCAGATCGCAATCAGTATTTTCTGCGCCTGCGCATGAGTGATGAAGAGAAGAAACAGATTCCCGAGATTGATTACCGCCCCTTCATCATTGCCGACGCCGATACCGGCCATGGTGGCGACGCCCATGTGCGCAATCTGATCCGCCGCTTTGTTGAAGCGGGTGTTCCCGGTTATCACATTGAGGATCAGAAACCGGGGGTTAAAAAATGTGGCCACCAGGCCGGCAAAGTTCTGGTACCGGTGGATGAACAGATCAAACGCCTTAATGCCGCACGCTTCCAACTGGATCTGATGAAAGTCAGCGGGATTGTCGTTGCCCGGACGGACGCTGAAGCCGCGACCTTCCTTGACGGCCGTAGCGATGAACGTGATCACCGCTTTATCCTTGGAGCAACCCAGGTCAATGTCCCCAGCTATAAGGTGGCCTTTCTGGCAGTAATGCGGCAGTTCTTCAACAAAGGCATTACCGAGATTAACGGCCATCTGATGTACCGGATTTCCGATGCTGCTTATGCCGCAGCGGATGAATGGCTCGACAAGTCCGGCCTATCAAAAGAAATTGACCGACTGATCAATACCCTGTCATCCCGCTCTACCCTGGATATCAACAACGCCCTTGACAACGCGGCCACCCGCCTGCTCGATATGTGGCAGATGGACGCCAACATGAAGACCTATGGTGACGCCGTTGCCGATGTCATGGCTTTTCACCTTGATGAAGGTGCCGAACTGCCCATGACCATTGATGAGTGGCACGCCTTTGTCGAAACCGCTTCCGTTGAAGAGTGCCGTGAAAAGGCCCGGGGCATGGGGTTCAATATCGTCTGGAACTGCGATATCGCCCGCACCCCTGAAGGTTATTATCAGGTCCAGGGTGGCATCCCTTACGCCATCGCCAAGTCACTGGCGGTTGCCCCCTTCGCTGATATTATCTGGATGGAGACCAAGACCGCCGATCTGCACGATGCAAAAATATTCGCTGATGCCATGCATGCCGTTTATCCTGACAAGATGCTGGCCTATAATCTGTCACCATCGTTTAACTGGGACAGTACCGGCATGAGCGAAGATGACATGCGCCAGTTCCCGGTTGAACTAGGGAAAATGGGCTTTGTCTTCAACTTTATCACCTATGGTGGCCATCAGGTCGACGGCATGGCAGGTGAAGAATTTGCCCAGGCCCTCAAAGAAGATGGCATGCTGGCTCTGGCCCGCCTGCAACGCAAGCTGCGCCTGGTCAATTCGCCGTACAAGACGCCGCAAACCTACGTCGGTGGCCCCCGCTCCGACGCGGCCCTGATGGCGGTTACCGGTGGTACCGCCACCACCAAGGCGATGGGTAAAGGCTCAACCCAATTCCAGCATCTGATCGAAATCGAAGTGCCGACCCGACGTCTCGAAGAATGGCTGAAGATATGGACCGACCATTATGGTCTCGCGGTCGACCTGCGCATTGCTTTACGCCCCCATACCGCAGGATCCGAGTTGTTGGAACTGAAAGTGCTGTCTAAAGAGGAAATCTCAGCAAATATCGTCTTTGCTGTTCTTCAGGATCGTCGCGGGCGCAACATGTTGTCTATCCGTGACCAGAACACGTTCCACTCCGATTTTCGCCAGAAACGCCTGATGTCCCTGGTCACCCTGTTTCTGATTCATCGCTATAAGGCGGTGTCGGTACATTACGTCACCCCGACAGAAGACAACCAGCGCCTGGCCGAAGGGATGCAAGCCTTGGGATTCTTCAGTGACATCCGCACCGAGGTCGGTGAAATCATCGTCGCCCAGGTCAACGGCGAGCGTATCAAGCAACTGCTTCAGGAACAGGATGAACTGAACAAGCTTATTATTAAAGGCTAAAATCAGCACATAGGGTTTTAGCAAGCTGGAAAAAGACAGGCATCGACACACCCGAACGCTACAGGGTTATCGGTGTCTGTCTTTTTTGCTTCACACCTGAACCTGATCAAGCCGTTCAGGAACACTCCTTCTTTAGTAACCATTCAGCTATGGCCTTGCGCAGGATAGGGGGTCCTGTGGCAAGGGTGTCTGTCGCCATGGACGGCGACAGCAAGCGGTCATGGATGACGAAAAGCGTCCCTTGACATAGGATCCCCTATCCGGTGCTGAACTGATACGAAATTTTTAAGTGAAAATTATCGTAACGATTCAGCTGTAGACCTTGCGCACGATCGGGGTTCCTGTGACAGGGGTGTTTGTCGCCATGGACGGTGACAAAAAGCGGTCATGGATGACGAAAAGCGTCCCTTGACATAGGATCCCCGATCCGGGGCTGAACAGATACAAATTATCTTCGTCCAAAGGAGTCCGCTGTTACACCGGATATGTCCTGATGAAATGTCGATAGTGCTCGCTAGTGGAAATCAATTCATCATGGCTGGCGTACGCGACAACCTGCCCGTGTTTCATAAAACAGACCCGATCAACCCGCTCAAGCACGTCTGTCGTGTGGGTAATAAAAATGGCCGTTTTGCCCTGCAGATTGGCAAACAGGGTTTGATTGAACTGTTGACGACTGAGGTTATCCAGCCCCTCGGTAGGTTCATCAAGAACCCAGATCGGCGCATCCTTCAGCAGAGCTCTGGCCAATGCCAGCCGCCGTGCTTCCCCGCCTGACAGCCGCGACCCTCCTTCACCTGCCCAGGTGTCGAGCTGATGCGGCAGGCCGGCAATAAAATCTGCCAGTTGTGCCCTCTTCAGAGCCTCCCAGAGTTGGTCATCTGTTGCCTTGGGCGCAGCGATCAGCAGATTGTCGCGCAATGTCGCGTTAAAGGTATGGGACTTTTGTGACACCAGGGTGACCATCCTCCGTAGTTGTCCTTCGCTGAAACTCTGCAGTTTTTCGCCACCAATGGTGATTTCACCTTGATCGGGATCCCAGAAACGAGTCAGCAGGTGAGCCAGCGTGGTTTTACCACAACCGGATGGGCCGACGATGGCCAGACTCGTCTGGTGCCCGATGTCGAGGTTGATCCCTGTGACAGCATCTTTCCCGGCGCCGGGGTAGCGAAAATCAAGGTTGCCAAAAATGATGCTGGTATCATCGCGACTCTCTGCAGGTTGTTGCGGAAAGGTAACCGCAACCGGCGCTTCGGCGATAGTGCGGATGCGCTGCGCTGCGGCGCTGATTTTACCGAGCATCTGGTAGGCCGCAGGCAGGGGTATAATTGCTTCAAAAGCGGCGAGAATACCGAAAGCAATCAGCGCCAGCAGGGCACCATCAAATGCTCCCCCCTGGGCCAGGGGGATGGCAACATAGAGGGCCGTCAGTGCTGCAACCCCGGCAACAATCGTCAGCATGGCGTTGTTGAAGCCACGAATCCGTGCCATCTTCTCCTGCAGTTTGAGCAACACCTCATTCTCTTCCCGGCGCGCTTGTTCATGGCGTTGCCAGGCGCCGTAGATGGTCAGATCAGCCATGCCGTGGAGATCTTCAAGCAGATTCGTGCGCAACGTCGCCAGTTGTCGCTGTATAGCAGCGCCAGTCTGCTGCCCGAGGAGATGGCTGAGCAGGGGAAGGAGTACGCCGGCGGTCAGATAGAAGAGCAGAAATGCCAGAGCGATAACCGGTGCCAGCCACCACAAAAAGAAGCTGACCAGGCTGGCGACAAAAAGGGCAACAAAAGATGGTGATACGACGCGGATAAACAAACTGTCGAGGGTGTCGATATCGGTGACGATTCGGTTGAGCAAGTCGCCACTGCGGTGACGGTAGAGACCGGCCGGAGCTTGGGGCTCGATGTGGCGGTAAAACCACACCCGCAGGGAAGAAAGCAGACGCAGGGTTGTCTCGTGGGAGAGCAGGCGCTCAACATAACGACCGACGGTACGCATGATGGCAAAACCCCGGATGCCGGCACTGGGGGTAAAGATGTTAAAGTTCTGTGCCGCTGCGATACCCAGTCCGGCAACTGCGGTGGCACTGAGGAACCAGCCGGACAGAGCCAACAGGCCGATGCTTGCAAACAGGGTCAGACAACCGAAAAAAAACGCCCAGATGACCCAGTCACGGTGCGGCCATAGCAGCCGCAAAAAGGGGAACAGATTTTTCATGTCAACACCTGGCGCCCGCTATTGACCAGCCCGGCATAAACGTCATTACGGCTCATCAGTTTCTCGTGAGATCCTTGTTCAACAACGGCCCCAGCGGCCATCACCGCGATACGGTCAGCGATTTGAGCTGTGTCAAGACGATGGGTCAACATGATCAGGGTTCTGCCCTGCGCTAACTGCTTCAGACTGGTCATGATCAGTTGCTCGTTTTCCCGATCCAGTCCGGCGGTAGGTTCATCCAATAAAATCAAGGGGGCGTTTTTGGCAAACGCGCGGGCCAGAGCCACGCGCCTGGCTTCGCCACCGGAAAGTTGATTGCCCTGTTCGCCTACGGCAAGATCAAGACTCTGCGCGATTGTCGCGGCCATCTTGTCGGCTTGCGCAGCGTGGGTGGCAGTAATCAGCTGATCATTTGTGATTGACTGATCGCCCAGAGAAACGTTGTCCCCCAGGGTGCCGTCAAATAAGGCCGGATGCTGGGGAACCCAGGCGATGTGCCGTTGCCAGTCAGTCTGGTTCAGATTGTTTAATGGCTGTCCGTTGATCAGGATTTTACCCTGTTGCAGCGGCAGAAAGCCCAGCAGCAGGTTCAACAGGGTGGTTTTCCCAGCGCCGCTGGCACCAACAATGGCCAGCCATTCTCCTGCCTTTACGTGCAGATTGAGATCAGCCAGCGCCGGGCGGCGGCCTTTGTCAAAACTGTGGCTGACATGAGCCAATTCAAGGCGGATCGATTTCTGTTGCGCTGGGAGGAGTGATGCTGCCGATTTTATTTCCGGCAGGGGTTCGGCCAGAATGGTATTAATCTCCTGCGCTGCGCCAAGGGCTTCGGCGCGAGCGTGGTAGTGGGTGCCCAAGTCGCGCAACGGCTGGTAAAATTCAGGAGCAAGGAGCAGAAGAAACAGACCGGTCTGCAGGGTCAGCTCGCGTTGATAGAGACCGAAATCGAGAAACTGCAGGTACGACAGGCCGAGAAAAACGGCAGTCATGGCAATCGCTACCGAGGTCAGAAATTCCAGGACAGCCGATGATAAAAAAGCCACCCGCAGTACCGCCATGGTTCCTTTGCGGTAGTGCTCTGACGATTTTTCAATCTTTGCCGACTCATCAGCAGAGCGGTGAAAAATTTTCAAGGTTGCCAGCCCCTGCAGAGTGTCGAGAAAATGGGCGCTCATGCGTGACAGCAGGGTAAAGTTCTTTTGATTGAGTTTTTCTGCACCACGACCAATCATGATCATAAAAAGGGGGATCAAGGGTGCGGTGACAAGAAAGATCATCCCTACTACCCAACTGACTCGGAAAGCGCTCAGGCCGATGATGATTGGTACGATAAGAGCCAGTGATTTCTGGGGAAGATAGTGGGCAAAGTAGCCGTGCAGCGCTTCGGTGCGCTCCAGCAGAGTGTTGGTCAGGGGTGCTGTCTGTTTGCCTTTGACATAGAGGGGGCCAAGAGCGTGGAGGTGTTCGAGCAGAGCAGCGCGGATGTGTCGACGAATCAATGATGATGCTTTCTGACCACTGATCTCCCGACCCCAAGCCAACAATCCACGCAGAGTGATAACGACAGTTAGTATAATAAACAGTGACAACAGGGACTCGCGCGGTACCTTCTCGATGAAGGCCGCATGGATGATGCGGGCAAGCAGCCCGGCCTGGATAATAATACAGACACCAGCGACCACACCTAGTACCACCATCAGTTGCACCCAGCGGCGGCTACCTGGACACAGGGATTGTAATTGATGGAGAAGGTGGGGGGTTGGCAAGGTAGTTCCTTTAAAAAATTCGTTTAAGGGGTAGTCTGTATAGCCAAATCAGTGAATAATAACATGCATAATCTATTGCTACCAAGGGTAGAAGACTCAGCAGGCGTAAATGTCATACACAGACAGAATCATCATACAGACGGCTGATGTGAAGGTGTAGTAGATGTTTCTTGAGGTAGGCACAGAGGTGCCCTGACATTATCACACCCAGGTGATTATACCAAGTTTTGTCTTCAGCTCCATCCTCGCACAGGATCTTCGACCCTGTACTGAACAACAGACACGAAATCTGATGAAAAAAGAGAGCAGGAGAATGGCAGGTGAAATTATGGTTGATGTTGATTGTGGTGCCGGCAGCAGTGGGGATATTGATGTTGATGAATAGCGGTTCCGACAGCTATCTCGAGCTGTCAGCTCCGGATGCGCAGCGTCTCTCTGTTGCTGGAGAGCTAACGTTGATCGATATCCGTACACCGGAGGAGTGGCGTCAAACCGGAGTTGCCCAGGGTGCGAAACTGGTCAATATGGTGCATCCGGGGGGCGCAGACGGTTTTGTCAGCGAGATTCTCAAGCGGGTTGATGGTGACGCTGATGCTCCGATCGGTTTGATCTGCCGTACAGGAAACCGCACAACCCAGATTCAGCGGTTGTTGGTCTCGCGCGGATTAAGCCAAGTATACAATATCACTGAGGGGATGGTTGGTAGCTCTGCCGGGCCAGGCTGGATCAAGCGAGGATTGCCGCTTGATCTTTATGAGTAAAATTGATTTTTCCTGATTAGTACCTGAACTCTTCCCCGGGCCACTCATGGAGTGGGAAGAACATTGTCTCTACGGAAGATTGGTTCTCATCAGTTGATTTTATGTGCTGCGAAGCAGTTTAAGATACTGTCTGATTTTTTAAATTATTCAATATCGTGACGACCGCCTCCCAGTCTATTTCGTCAGTCAGATGACACCAGCTCAGTCGCAGTGCCGCGGCGGATTCTTCTTCGGTGCGCCCCATGGCATGAAGAACATGACTGGGGGCGGTGTGATGACTGGTACAGGCGGAGGTGCTTGAAATAGCAATAACTTTGGCCAGGGCGCGGATGGCTGTGGCGGACGGGATGCCCGGCAGGGAAATGTTGATAACGTGGGGCAGGCAGTATGCCGGGTCACCGTTGATGAACGGTCTCAGCTGTGCCAGTGCGGTCAGCGCCCTGGTGCGGATCTGGTTGACTATGGCCAGTCGTTCGCTATGATCCCGCAGTGCACAGCGGGCCGCCTCGCCCAAGCCGGCAATCAGCGAAACCGGCAGGGTGCCCGGACGCAAGCCCCGTTCCTGATCACCACCATACATCAGTGGCTGAAGGGGCGGTGGTTCGCCCTGACGCTTACGGGTTATCAGGGCCCCGATTCCTTTTGGTGCGTAAATCTTGTGGCCGCTGATACTGATCATATCGATGCGCGTATTGGTGATGCTGTCAAGCACCTTGCCGACCCCCTGGGCGGCATCGACGTGCCAGAAGGCCTCATGATTCGCCAGCACGTCGGCAATTTCTGCCAGAGGCTGGATGATGCCGGTTTCGTTGTTAACCTGCATGGTTGAAACCAGCAGGGTGTCGGGGCGCAGGGCTTTGTGCAGTTCTGCCACAATGATGCGGCCATCACTGCCGACCGGGATAAGAGTCAGCTCAAAGCCCGCCTCGGTCAGAGCTTCCAGCGGTTCCAATACGGCCTTATGTTCGATGGTGCTGCAGATCAGATGACATCTCCCCGCTTTAAGACCATATTCACGCAAACCGAGAAGGGCCAGATTGTTCGCTTCGGTGGCGCCGCTGGTAAAGATGACATCATCGCGTCGCACATTGATTAGCTTGGCGACCTGGCCACGGGCATGGTCAACTGCCATGCGTGCAAAGGTGCCGTAGTCGTGGATCGGACTGGCGGCATTGCCGTAGTCACGTTCAACAAACCGCCGCATGATTTCAGCAACGCAAGGTTCGGTGGGGGTGGTCGATGCACAATCGAGATAGACAGCCATACCTTCACCTTAAAATAAATCAGCAAGAGGTTCAACGGTTTTGCTGTTGTCGGTGGCCTCTTACCATACCCCATCAGGTTTTATCTGGAAATTTCGGATGAATACTAACAAGATTTATTCAGCAACCTGAGCAGCCCGCCGGTATTCAGCAGCAGCAGAACGATTGTCGCAACGCCAAAGCCGAACAGGGTGCCGGCATACAGGCCAAATAGCGGGTAAACGATCGAAAGAGTGAGGGAGTAACAGAAAACCGACCAGAGACCTATAGGGAAATGACTGAGCAGAGACCGCGCACAGGCGGCGCCGAAGTGGAGATGCACAATCAATACCAGCGGCATGAGAATCAAAGGGAAAGCCGATAAAATCCCCGCCCAGTAAGATCCAACTTGTCCGGCAAGGGCGGTAATGGTGATGACCAGAGTGGTGGCAATCGCAGTACGAAAGACGACAACCCGAAGGCGAAACGGTAGCTTAGGTGCTCTGGTAAATTCACTGCGATTCTTAACCAGATAGCTGCAAATAAGCAATGCTGCTGCAGAGACAATGACTGTTGTTGCCGGTTGCAGTTGAGCTAATCCGATTAACCCGGCGCTGGCCAGATATCCCAGTAGTGCGATAACGATTGCCTGGGTCACCGGAATGTCCGGTTGACGGCGTAGAAGAAATAGGTAGGTCAGGGCGAAAACCAGGGAAGGTACCAGCCCGGCCAGGTTATAGAGGGCGCTTAATGCCGCAAATTCGACTCCGTATTCGAGACCGTAAAAGTAAAGCACAATAGCCGATCCAATGGGATATCCGGACAGAATACCGGCAATTTTCGGGTTAACATGCTCGGCAATCGCAGTTAGCAGAAGAATCAGCACCAGCGTGACGATAATTTTGGCCAGAAGTAGCATTCAGCGTTCTCTTTTCCAGGGTTGTCATATCGGTACAGGTACCGGGCAGTATATCGTGTCTTCTTCATTGTTTGCTAGCGGTCTGTATATTTATTGGGTTGTCAGTTGGAAGCAGGTAACACTCACCATAAGACCTTGCCGGCGGTTGACACCAGGTTGATGAACAGGATAGAAAACCCCGTTGGTGCGCGGACGCCGGCTGCGCAGCTATCAACCCCTTGCGTACTAAAAGGATGCTCGTGGACATTTTACAGATTATTGTTCTCTCAATCCTTCAGGGGGTTACTGAGTTTCTCCCTGTTTCAAGCTCGGCGCACCTGATTCTGGTGCCGGTGCTGACCGCCTGGGAGGATCAGGGGCTGGGGTTTGATATCGCTGTCCATGCCGGAACCCTGCTTGCGGTGGTGGTCTATTTTCGCAATGATCTGGTAAAGATGGCAACAGAATGGAGCCGCTCCATATTGACCAGACAAGTGACACCGGCGGCGCGCTTGGCCTGGGGGGTGTTGCTGGCGACAATCCCGGTAGGTCTGGCAGGGATCACTTTGAAGGGGCTCATCGAGGTTCACTTGCGCTCCCCGTTGTTGATTGCCTTCGGGTTGATCGGTTTTGGCCTTTTACTGGGATGGGCTGACTGGCGTCGTCGCGGTGAACTTGATGTTTATAGTTTAACCTGGTTGGGGGTACTGCTGATTGGCTGCGCCCAGGCGTTGGCACTGTTTCCCGGAACCTCGCGTTCGGGAATTACTATCACTGCCGCTTTGTTGCTGGGCTTAAGTCGTGAAGCGGCCGCGCGCTTTTCGTTTTTACTGTCGATTCCGGTGATTTTTCTCGCCGGCGGATTGCAGCTGGTGGATCTGCTCCGGTCTGCCGCTCCAACCGATTGGAGCGCCATTGTCCTCGCAATTCTACTGTCGGCGGTCAGTGCCTTTGTCTGTATCCACTATTTTATGGCGTTTATCCGTCGTATCGGTATGCAGCCCTTTGTTGTCTATCGCATCGTCCTCGGGTTGATTTTAATCGCCGTTTTCTGGTGATGTGCCGGTTTGTTCCGGCTGATGATCGCCATGTTCATCTGCCATCAGCGGTGTCCTGGTGCGTTTGTTGACCGCAATCACCTCGTTAAGTTCTTTACTGCTCCCAGCCCCTAATTCGGCAAATTTACGCGCTGTGACCAGTACCCGGCTGTCCAGCGAGGCAATCCCTTTATTGTAGCTGTCGACGGCTTTTTCCAGACTCTTGCCCATCTGCTCAAAATGCTGGTGCATGGTTGCCAGACGTTCGTGGATTTCCTGCCCCAGGCGGCTGATGGCGAGGGCGTTGGTTGTCAGCTTTTCTTCGCGCCAACCATAGGCTACTGAGCGTAGCAGAGCGATCAGGGTGGTCGGGGTGGCCAGCAACACTTTGCGTTCAACCCCCGCTTCAATCAAGGCGGGATCTACACTCAATGCCGCTGAGAAGAAGGATTCACCGGGCAAGAACAAAACGACGAACTCCGGGGTTGGCTGAAACTGATCCCAGTATTGCTTGCCCGAGAGCTTGAGGATGTGATGACGAATGTGCCGGGCATGGCGGCCCATGGCTAGATCCCGGTCACTTTCGCTGGCTGCTTCGATCGCTTCGAGGTAGGCCATCAGCGGTGCTTTGGCATCGATAACAATATTTCGGGCATTGGGGAGTTTGACAATCATATCCGGGCGCGCACGACCGTCGGCGGAAGATTCCTGCTCGAGGAAATCACAATAGTCGAGCATTCCCGCCATTTCCACTACCTTGCGCAGCTGAATCTCTCCCCAGCGCCCGCGGACTGTTGGGGTGCGCAGGGCCTTTACCAGGTTGCCGGTTTCCGTTTCGAGTTTGAGTTGACTGCCGAGCAGCGCTTTGACCTGTTCATCAAGGCGCGCATAGGCGCCGCTACGTGCATGCTCCAGTTGAGCAATTTTGCCATCAACCTGAGTCAACGCTTCTTTTAGTGGTTGCACCAGATGGTCAATGGCGTTCTGACGTTGTTCAAGCTCCTGGCGTGCCTGCCCCTGATGTTGCTCCAGGGTCGCTTTGGCCAGATCAAGGAAACTACTGTTGTTGGCGGCGAGGGCCTGGGACGATAATTGCTGGAAATTTCTCTCTGAACGTTGGCGGATTTCTTCCAGTAGATCCAGTTTCTCCAACGTGCTGTTCTTCTCCGATTCCAGTTGCGCTTCAGCCCGTGCCAAGCGTTGTAGCGCTTCTTCGCGTGCATGGCGTTCGGTAGCCAGTCTTTTCTGGCTGTGTCGGAAGGTGAATATTCCTCCCAGCAGCCCTCCGCAAAAAAAGCCGGCCGAAAAAATCAGGACAATCAGGGTTTCCAGGGTATCAATATTGGGCACAAAAGCTCCTCGCTAACAGCAACTAATATCAGTGAAAATGGTAAAATAGCAAAAGAATTGGTCAGTTCACAAGAAACTTGCTTGTCGGTTGATTTTATCCCCGGTTCCCCCGATTGTTTGGGTTGCCGGTTTTATGTTAGGATGTCCCAAAATATTTAGTGTGTAGATGGATGGAAGACCATGGAAAACGCAGATACCAACACCGGCAATAAAGCCGGCACCCGGGTAGTTACAGAAAAAAAAACACAGACTCCGTCGTTGTTTAAAGTGCTGATGCACAATGACGACTACACAACGATGGAATTTGTTGTCGAGGTGCTGCAGGAAATTTTTCACAAGTCAGCCACTGAGGCGGAAAAGATTATGCTCACCATTCATTTTCAGGGAGTGGGATACTGTGGAGCCTTTCCTTATTCGATTGCGGAAAGCAAGGTTGATCGGGCGCGTCTAAAAGCGCGTAAGGCGGGGTTTCCATTGCGCTGTTCCCTCGAAGAAGCTTGAAGGGGTAATCTTAAGATGTTTTACTTTTTGCCAAAGCAGCGAGCTTAGAAACGGCAGGTATTATGTTTAGTCAGGATGTCCAGATCGCTTTTACCCTAGCGGTGCGCGAAGCTCAGCGTCGTCGCCATGAGTATCTTACCACCGAGCATGTCCTCTATGCTCTGCTGTTCGAAGATGCAGGACAGCAGATTCTGCTCGCCTGTGGTGGCGATGCTGAAGAGCTCAAACGCCAACTGGAGCATTTTTTCGATGCTCATCTCGAGCATCTGGCCGAAGGGGTTGAAGATGAAGATGTGCCCCGCCAAACCCTGGCCCTGCAGCGAATGTTGCAACGTACCGTGATGCACATGCAGTCGGCGCGCCAGAGCGAAGTTGGCGTGGGTGATCTGCTGGCGGCCATTCTCGAAGAAGAGAACTCCCACGCCTGTTTCTTTTTGCAGAACCAGGGGATTGAGCGGGTTGATCTGCTCGATCATATTTCTCATGGACGCAGCAGTGCTAACAGCCATCCCAAGCCGGGTGAGCGTCCTGCAGAAGGTTCTCCTGCGGAGCGAGCTAAGCCAAAACAAAAACCGGTCGATCCCCTTGAAGCCTTTACCATTAATCTGATCCAACGTGCCCGTCAGGGGAAGATCGATCCGTTGATCGGTCGTGGTGAAGAGGTTGAGCGGGCGATTCTGGTGCTATGTCGGCGCCGTAAGAACAACCCCCTGTTTGTTGGTGAGCCGGGGGTTGGTAAAACAGCTATGGTTGAGGGACTGGCCTTGCGGGTTTCACAGGGTGAAGTTCCGGATCTGCTCAAAGACAGCGAGATCTTCACTCTCGATATGGGCGCCTTGCTGGCCGGAACAAAATTTCGTGGCGATTTTGAGGAACGCCTCAAGGCGGTTGTTGCTTCCCTGCAGAAGCGCGATCGGGCTATTCTGTTTATTGATGAAATTCACACCATCGTTGGGGCCGGAGCGACCAGCGGCGGCTCGCTGGATGCCTCCAATATCTTGAAACCCGCGCTGGGAAATGGTGAGCTGCGCTGCATCGGCTCAACAACCTACGAAGAATACCGCAATCTGTTCAGTAAGGACCGCGCCCTGTCACGGCGTTTTCAGAAGATTGATCTCCATGAACCCAGCAGTGAAGAAACTATTGCTATTCTGCGTGGACTGCGCTCCCACTACGAAGGGTATCATAAGGTCAATTATGCTGATGAGGCTCTTGAATCGGCGGTCAAACTAGCGGTCAAGCATCTTCCTCAACGTCATCTGCCCGACAAGGCCATCGATGTTATTGACGAGGCAGGTGCCCAGCACCGTCTTGACGGTTCCCCCGATCGTCCTATCGGCGTTGACGAGATTGAGCGGGTGGTGGCGCGTATGGCGCGGGTGCCGATCAAGTCGATCAGTGGTAGCGACCGTCAACGGCTACGCTATCTTGAGCGTGACCTCAAGCGGGTTGTCTTTGGTCAGGGCCCGGCCATCGACTCGCTGGTTCGGGCAATTCATCGCTCCCGTGCCGGGCTCGGGCATCCGGAAAAACCGGTTGGATCCCTGCTCTTTACCGGGCCGACCGGCGTGGGTAAAACCGAAGTTGCCAAGCAGCTGGCGAGCCAGCTTGGGGTTAAGTTCTTACGCTTTGACATGAGTGAATACATGGAGAAGCATTCGGTCGCGCGTCTTATCGGTGCTCCCCCCGGTTATGTCGGCTTCGATCAAGGTGGCTTGTTGACCGAGTCTGTCGGCAAGAATCCCTGGTCGGTACTGCTCCTCGATGAAATCGAAAAAGCCCATCCTGATCTGTTTAATATTCTGCTGCAGGTCATGGATCACGGCACTCTGACCGACAACAACGGCAAGGAAACAGATTTTCGTAACGTGATTCTGATTATGACCAGCAATGTTGGCAGTCGCCAGATGAATGTCGTTCCGATCGGTTTTGGTGATCGATCTACTGCGGCTCCCAGAGCTGCCCTGGAAAAAGCCTTTACCCCGGAATTTCGTAATCGTCTGGATGCTGTTATCCATTTTGCGCCACTCGATCAGACCGTGATGCTCCAGGTTGTTGATAAATTCCTGGTTGAGTTATCAGGACAACTGGCAGAAAGAGATGTGCACTTGAAGGTTTCCTCGGCGGCCCGAAAAGCATTGGCCAAGCAAGGCTATGATCCTTTCTTCGGCGCTCGCCCCCTGGCGCGCCTGATTCAATCAGAGCTGAGTGATCCGTTAGCCGGAAAAATTCTGTTTGGTGAGTTGAAACAGGGTGGTGAAGTGCGTGTTGGTATCCGTGGAGGCACCTATACCTTCAGTTTTCACTGACCAGCTTCATGCCGATACTTCTTGATCGCGAGCTCTGGTTTCCGCCTGTGGATGGCGCCCATGAGTCGGGTTTGCTGGCGATTGGCGGCGACCTTTCTCCTGAGCGCTTGCTGCTGGCCTACAGTTTGGGGATCTTCCCTTGGTATAACCCGGGCGAACCGATTCTCTGGTGGTCACCCGATCCGCGCTGTGTCCTTTTCCCCGACGAATTTCACGTCTCCCGCTCCTTGCGGCGCCTGTTGCGCAAGCATCCTTATCGTTTGAGTATTAACGAGAATTTTGCTGCGGTCATCTACTGGTGTCGGCGACTGCGCGTTGAACCGGGTGGCCATGGTACTTGGATTACCAATGACATGAAAACCGCCTATCAGCATTTGCATCAGCTCGGTTTTGCCCATTCGGTAGAATGCTGGGAAGGGGAAAATCTGGTTGGCGGACTTTACGGGGTTTGTATCGGCCGCTGTTTTTTTGGTGAATCAATGTTCAGTCGCAGCAACAACACGTCAAAGCTTGTTCTCTGTCATCTGATGGAGCACCTGTGTCAGCGTCAATTTGAATTGATTGACTGCCAGCAAACCACCGATCATCTCCTGAATTTCGGGGCCGGCGAGATCTCCCGCAAGCAGTTTGTCAACCACCTGCAGCACGCATCTGTGCCCCCTTACGGCCCTTTGATCAGCTGTTTCTGAATAAGAGGCCTTTCAGTGGTGCTTAACGTGCCCAAGAAACTCTGTAAGACGAGTAGATTTGGGGTTTTTCATCACTTCTCCGGGTTTCCCTTCTTCGACGATCCTGCCTTCGTCCATAAAGATCAGCCGATCGCCCACCTGTGAGGCGAAACCCATTTCGTGGGTGACAACCGCCATAGTCATGCCGCTTTGCTGGGCGATCGACTTCATGACATCGAGGACTTCGCCGATCATTTCCGGATCAAGGGCCGATGTCGGCTCGTCAAACAGCATGACTTTCGGGTTGACGGCCAGGGCTCGAGCAATAGCAACCCGTTGCTGCTGGCCACCGGATAACTGCCCAGGCAGTTTGTTGTGAAAATCTGCCAGTCCGACCTTTGCCAGCAGGTCAGAGGCTATTTCATTAGCCTTGCTTTTGTCCATACCTCGAGATTTTTGTGGTCCAAAAGCAACATTGCCCAATGCTGTCAGGTGCGGGAACAGGTTAAACTGTTGAAATACCATGCCCACCTCAAGCCGAATGTCACGGATTTTTCTGCGGTGCTCAGGGATGCGGATGTTGTCAACAATCAGAGTACCGCTGCTGATCATTTCCAGACAGTTGATGCAGCGAATCAGCGTTGATTTTCCCGATCCTGATGGCCCGATGATAACAACAACCTCTCCCTCGTCGATGGAGAAGTTGATATTGTGCAGCACCTGAGTCTGACCAAAGGATTTGCAGACATCGCGCATTTCAATAATAGGGGGCATTTTTTCCTCTTTGGACTTGTGTTTGGCCAAATAGTTAGAAGATTTTCATTTTTCGTTCAAGTGTTCTCAAGCTGACAGCTAATGCTGACGTCATGATCAGATACATGATTGCCACGGTCAGCCAAATTTCAAGTGCCCTGAAGTTGCTTGCCATGATTTCCTGACCCTGGCGGGTTAATTCACCGACGCCGATAACAATGAATAAAGAGGTGTCTTTCAGGCTGATAATAAACTGATTTCCCAGTGGCGGGATCATGCGTCGGAAAGCTATCGGGCCAATGATATGGGCGATCAGTTGAAAGCGGCTGATCCCCAAAGACAGTCCGGCTTCCAGTAATCCTTTGTTTACCGACATAACGGAGCCACGGACAATTTCAGCGATATAGGCGCCAGCATTGATGATGATAGTGATTACCGCTGCTGTTAATGCTTCAATCCGGAACCGTTCAATATCCGTCAGCGATTTAACCAGCATCGGAAAGGCGAAATAGATGAACATGGCCTGGACGATAATCGGAGTGCCACGAATCGTTTCAACATAGCCTCCAGACAGATAGCGGATGATAGTTGATACCGTTTTTGAAAGGGTATTGTGAGGGGCTTCACCAAGATATTCGCTACCCGCCAAGCGGCCGAGACCTGCCAAAATCCCGAAAATCATGCCACCGACAATGCCGAGCAGAGTAATGATCCAAGTCAGTTTCGCACCTTCCAGCAGTGCCGGGATTGAGTCGGTAATGACTGAAAATTCGAAACCCATGATGTCTCTCTTAAGGCTAGTTAGTGCTCATCCGGGAACGCTGGATAAACAAATGGCCGTTGTCAAAGTGGAGAAGTCAGATCTTTTTATCCAGAAAAAAGCGCAAGTCGAATGGTTATTTGAGCCGGGGCCCCTTAAACGAGAAAAGGGGCCCCATAATCGTTTGCGGTCACTGAGTCATGTCCTGCTGTTCAGTGAACTGACAGCTGATTACTCAGGATCAGTGCCGAACCATTTTCTGTAGAGTTCGGCGTAGGTTCCGTCTTCCATCATTTCCAGCAGGGCAACGTTGACCGGTTTCCGCAGTTTGCTACCCATCGGGAAAGCGATACCGTATTGTGCTGCCTTCACGTCTGCACCAACAGCCTTAACCCGACCTTCACCTGCGGTTTTGATGTAATAAAGAACGTTGGGTGTGTCGTGCATCGCGGCATCTGCGCCGCCCGTAACAACTTCAAGATACGCCTGGTCGATATTGGGGAATTTGACAATTTTTTTGGGATTGAGACTTTCGACATACTCAACTGTTGCTGTTCCAAGTTTGACGGCGACAACTTTTCCTTCCAGATCAGCAGGGCTCCGGATGTCGGTGTTGTTTGCGGGAACCATGGTCATTAATCCTGCCCTGAAATAGGGGTGGGAAAAGTCGATGGATTTTTCCCGTTCCGACTTGATGAAGATGGCGGCCAGCGCGACATCAAGGTTGCCTGTCGTCAGGCCCGGTATTAAACCGTTAAAATCCATCGGCCGCAGTTCATATTCAACGTTAATGCGTTTTGCGATTTCAGCCCACAGATCAATATCAAATCCGGTGTATTTGCCGTCCGGGCCTTTGTATTCGAATGGAACAAAGGCGGTATCAGTGCCGACGTTCAGCTTTTCAGCAAATGATGTGCCGCTAAACATCAGAAAAACGGCCAGGATTAACACCAGATTTTTTTTCATGATAAATCCTCCTTTAAAAGTTAGTGGCCCCATATGAGAGCGGTGACAACCACAGACAGCAATAGGCATGCTAGCGAAGGCTGGTTAAGTGCCTTACCTAGACCGTGAGTCGTCAATTATATAGGATGTGGCTGAGTTCAGTATAGTGTTTTGCTTTTGCGTTCGATATAATATATCACAGATTTCGTATGAGGGAAACGAATCATAAAAAACAAATCAACTAAAATCTTCTTCATTATTTCAGGTATTCTTCTGACGTTTCTCTTAAGATTTTTGGTTTTCTTTTATTGCTGATGTTGATAGCTTGACTGTCATCAAATTGAACTATTACTCAACCTATCTCAGAGATGTTCTGGTAAAATATATACTAACCATAACATCGTTTTCCGTATCATTTTGTTGGTTCTGAGTTTTATCGACAAAAGGAGTTTTCAAATGATGGCTAGCGTTGAAAAATTGCAACAGCTACCAGTGGCCTGGAGTGACGTTGATTGGAAAGAAGAGTTGAAGAACAACATAACGACACTGGATG
This sequence comes from Deltaproteobacteria bacterium, assembly GCA_018399135.1. Classification (GTDB taxonomy): domain Bacteria; phylum Desulfobacterota; class Desulfuromonadia; order Desulfuromonadales; family Geopsychrobacteraceae; genus Pelovirga. The sequence continues at coordinate 26,178 of JAGYPB010000008.1, forward strand.
AACTGCAGAAATATATTCCACTTACAGCGACAGAAAAAAAAGACCTTGCTGAAGTGGTTAAAACTCATCCAATGAATATCCCCCGCTATTATCTTGGTCTTATTGACCCCTCCAACCCCCAGGATCCGATCAGAAAATTATGCGTTCCTGAGGGTGATGAGCTGATTGTTGCCGGAGATATGGGAGAAACAACCCCGGATCCTTATGGTGATGATCGTCACGACAAGGGCAACGGCGTGCTCCACAAGTATTCCTATACTGCCCTTGTGGTAGGTACGGAATACTGTGCCATGTACTGTCGGCACTGTTTCCGCAAGCGCATGGTTGGTTTGCCGAATCATCAGACGGTAAAGAATTTTCAGAATGCTGCAAAATACTTTACTGAGCATAACGAGCTGAGCAATGTGCTGATTTCTGGTGGTGACCCCTTTATGCTGCCCACTGACGTTGTCGGTAAAATGCTGGAAGCACTGGTTGAAATTGATCATCTTAATTATGTCAGGATTGGTAGTCGGGCACCGGTGGTTTATCCGATGCGCTTTTTCGATGATCAGTTGATTGAGATGTTGCACGCTTACAACCGCCGCAAGACCCTTTATGTCCCGACCCATTTCAATCATCCAGCGGAGATAACAGATGAGGCCACAGAGGCAATTTTGCGTCTGCGTGAGGCGGGTATCACGATTAATAATCAGGCTGTTTTGTTGAGTGGGGTAAACGATAATGTAGATACCTTGGTGGCGCTGAAGAACACTCTATTGAAAATTGGTGTCAATCCCTACTATCTCTATCAGTGTATGCCGGTCACACGTGTACGACACCACTTCCAGGTACCACTTAAGCGTGGCGTTGACCTTGTAGATGATGCCCGCAGGCGGCTGGATGGTTACGGCAAGCGATTTAAGTTTATTATCGGGCACGATATTGGGAAAATCGAAATTTGTGGCCGGATAGGTGATAAGTTAATCATGAAACAGTTGCACGCTCGTAGTGATCATCCAGAAGAATCATCGCGCATGCTGATCCGTCAGTTGACAGATAATGGTGGCTGGCTGGACGATTTACCAGAGGTTGAGTTGTAACTTTTTGCTTATCTCCAGGAGTCTGTAACCCATAAAGTCCAGCGCAATCTTTGCAACACTGTACGAGTTAGAGGGTACTAGCCGTCTGCGGTTCGATGAAACTGGCCGCTGACGGCTATGTTTTCTTGGCTTATCGGTCTTCATCGTCGTCGTTATAACTCTCATGTGTGCTGGAATGACATTGGCAGCAGCACCGGCCCCCCCCTTTTTGATAATTTGCTACCACTACGCCTATAAAGACCTCCTTTTATTCTTGACAATATCAATACGGGTGTCTAATGTCGACAATCGACGCTGGCGGCAGAAAGGTATGATAAAATGACTATTGTGAAAAAAACCTACAAAGACCAAGTTGTAGACCACATCTATCAGATGCTGCTTAGTGATGGTTTGCAGCCTGGAGATCAGGTTAAAGAGAGCTTGTTGTCCGTGCAGATGGGAATCAGCCGGGCACCGATTCGTGAAGCTTTGAAAGAACTGATGATGAGTGGTTTGATCGATTATCGTCCGCAAGTTGGCAACTTTGTGCCGGTGCTGACCCCCAAGCAAATCATTGACAGCTACACAACCCGCGGTATCCTCGAAGGGTACGCAGTGATGGCGGTAAGTGAGGCGTTTTCCGCTGATGACATGGATCGGCTTGACCATTACGTCGATGATATGGGGGAGGCGGCATGCCAGCAACAATATAAAAGGGTGGTGGACGTTGGTGGCGACTTTCACGATTTTATGACTGCCAAAAACAACAATATGCAGTTGATTGAATTTACCAGTCGTCTCAGCTTAAAGCTCCACGTTCTTTTTTATAAGCACTGGGGGCTGCTCTATAGCCCTCAGGAGATTGAGCAGCGCCATCGTGCTATAGTCGACAGTATCAGAGCGCAGGACAAGCCTGTCATTGAGCAAGTGATTAGAGCTCATTACGTTGAAACCGGAACCAAGATCGCGGCAGTACAGATTGCCCAGTCGGAAACTGCCGCCTGAATATTTTGTTAACCCCTAGCCATGATTACAAAGAGGTGATCAGGAGGAAAAACAATGTCGGAACCATGGAGAGATCAAGTTCGTAACGAAGTAAGAACCCTTGAGCAACTGGAGCAATATATCAACGTCAGCGATGATGAGCGTCACGCCATTACGACTCTCAAAACGCGCTGGGGCACGACCCCTTATTTTGCTTCCCTGATGGATAAAGATGATCCCAAATGTCCGATCCGCATGCAGGTGATCCCTTCCATGAAGGAAAAAGTTAACGAGTTCGGCATGAAGGATTATCTGATGTGGAAAGAAAATCGCGCCACTGATGAGAAACGCCCCGACAGCATTGCCCGTCAGTACAAGGATCGTATCGCCTTTACCGTGACGGAGGTGTGTGGGATCTATTGCCGTCATTGTTTCCGTAAAGAACTGGTGGTTGATCAGGATCTGAAGCTGCGGTTTGACGTTGAGGAGGGTCTGGAGTGGATTCGTGAGCATTCGGAAATACGTGATGTCCTGGTGACTGGTGGCGATCCGCTGCTGCTCTCCGATGAAAAACTCACCTACCTGATTGGCGCTCTGCGTAAGATTCCCCATGTCGAGATGATTCGCATCGGCTCACGTTTGCCGATTGTGCTGCCGCAGCGGATTACCGAGGGTTTGAAAAAAGCTATCGGTGGTTTTCACAAGGTGCCGGTCTGGATCAATACCCAGTGTAACCATCCAAAGGAAATTACTGCAGAGACCGAACGAGCCGTTTACGAATTGCTCAGCTGTGGTATCAATGTTGGCAATCAGGCAGTGCTGCTCAAAGGGATCAACGATGATGTGCCGACCTTCCGGGAGCTGCACCAGAAGTTGCTGCGTACCCGTATTCGTCCCTACTACGTTTTCTACTGTGAACCGGCACCGGGGATCGATCATTTCCGGACCCCGGTAGAAAAAGGTGCCGAGCTAATTCGGGATGCCCTGCGGGGTCACACCACCGGCCTGGCTCAGCCCATGTATGTGCTGGCCACCAATATCGGTAAAATTCCACTGATGCCTGATTACTACATTGTCGACAAAAACGACAAAGAGTACACCTTGCGCAACTACAAAGGGGAAACAACTAAAATCCCCAATATGCCTGCTTAGACAGCATCCGTTTAGATCGGTTGTCGGCTTTTTTGCCGGCAGCCGTTTTTTTTGTTCGATAGAACAACCAACAGGATCAATGATGATCAGGTTGAAATATTCTTCACAGGAGAAGAAACGATGAGCGGCGCAGATATCAACTCGATCAAGGATCAGTTAACGCAGGCCTATACTACGAAAATATTTTTCACCGACCTCAATGGGCGGTCGAAAAATCTTTCTATCAACCCGCAGGATATTGATACAATTATTGAACAGGGGGTTGGTATCGACGGCAGTTCGATTGCCGGGATAGCTACTGTTGACAACAGTGACCGGATTTTAAAGCCGGTTCCCGAGAGTTTTCGTCTGGTTGACTTTGGCGATCGCAAGATCGGTTTTTTTGTTGGGCAGATTTTTAATCAGGATGGCTCACGCTCCAGTGTCGATCCGCGCTATGCCCTTGAACGGGCGGTGGAGAAGGGGGTAAAGGAACATCAGCTGCAGTTCATGCTCGGACCCGAACATGAATTCTTCCTGCTCAATGGCGATGAGATTCACAGCGATATTCATACCGACAAGCTTGGTTACTTTGGCTCCTCTCCAGGTGATATCGGCGATGTAGTCAGGCAGGAAATCGTCAATGTGCTGGAAAAATGCGGCGTCAAATATGAAAAGACTCACCACGAAGTCACCTCATCGCAGCATGAAATCAACCTTGAACCGGGTGATCCTCTGACGGTTGCCGACCGTACCATCCTCTTTGATTTCGTTACCAAAGAGGTTGCTGCCCACTATGGCCTGCACGCTACCTTTATGTCCAAACCCTTTACCGGCTTCAACCGCAACGCCTTTCATATCCATCTGTCTTTTGCTGATCTGGAAGGCAACAGTCTCTGTTACGATGAGAATTGTGATCATCACTTAAGCCCACTGCTAATGAATTTTGTCGGCGGCGTTATCGGCCATGCACGAGAGGCGTCGATTGTTTTTGCTGCGACGTTCAACTCCTATAAAGCCTATGTGCTCGACAAAGAAGCGCCCATCGTGCGAGGTTGGGGGGTGCGCAATCGCAGTTCGATGATCCGCATTCCTTATGCCGCCAGTCCTAAAGCTACGCGCATGGAATTACGCTGTCCCGATGCTACCGGCAATGTGTATCTGCAGTTTGCCGTGCTGATATTTGCCGGTCTGGATGGGGTCAGGAATAAAGCTGATGCCGGCCCCCCTGATGTCGGCAGTGCCTATAAAAAACCGACCAGTGAACGTCCTAAAATACTTGATCGCCGTTTTATTCCGCGCGATTTTTTCCCGGCCCTGATGGAGGCCGAAAACAGCACATTCATGCCTGAGGTGTTAGGTACTGATCTGTTCGATAATTACATGCGCATCAAGATGACGGAGTGGGAGGATCACCGCACCACCATTACCGATCTGGAGCACCGGAAGTATCTGAATATCTGATGTTTTCAAGACTAAATAGTCGGTCAAATTAAAGGGCTTCGCCATTGGCGGTTGAAGCCCTTTCCTGTTGTCTTAAAGGGGATAAGGTCAGCTCAACGGAAAAATGACAAACCCAGGCGGAATGTTTCGGTGCGTTTTCGATAGTCGACCAGGCTTTCTGCCAAACTGTTGCTGTATTGCAGATGCAGATAGACATTCAGATTGTTGCCAAGCAGGCTGTCGATGGGGTAGGTCAGGTCGGTCTGAATAGAGGTGCCCTTTCGCGCAAAGCGCAGGTTGGTGGTCAGCATCATGCTGTGAGCCCTGCCAATACGGGTTTCCAGTTCGATGTGGCCGCGATAGTCGGGCAGGTCGGAGTTGTTGTCCTTGTCATTATTGATGTAGACCAGAAACTTAGGGCTGATCATGATGCCCAGCCGTGAGGCCTGGTGGTAAAAAACTGCCATTGGTTTAATGTAAAAGTAATTGGTGCTGCGCGACCCGCTACCATCGCGACCGTTTGATTCGTGGGTCAAACCGGATCGCACAAAAAAGCCGGCCATGGCATCAGAACGACTCAGGTTTTCGGTCTGAATCATGAGTTGCGGCTTATAGCTGGTGTCGTTAAAAGGGATGGAGTCGGAAGCCAGATCCCAGAAGGACGTCTGCGTATAAGCGAAGAACAGGCCGCTCAGCCATGGATACTTCTGGCTTAAGGAGCCGCTGCGATTGAGGAGGCGGTATTTGAAGCTCAGTTGAAACTTGCTGTTCGCCGGGTCGCTGCCGACCAGAAAATAGATCGGTTCGTAGGTGAACAGGTCGGCAGTGTAAGACTGATAGAGGGATTCTATATCCTTTAGTGAATAATAAGACACATCGGGGAGATAGTCACCACTGTCACGATTGATATCGACGGCCAGATGAGGTGCAGGAGCTACCTGAATAAGGGTGGTTGTGCCAGCCCCTTCAGCTAACTGCACCCCAAGAGTTTCAGCAAAATCTCGCGGCAGAGACAACTGGTATTCCTGACGAAAAAAATGTCCGGGTGGCAATTTAACCAGCTGTGGTTCTGGTGTGGCTCGAGCGTGAACCAGTCGCGTCGACCCACTGTTGGTTGTCAACTCCAGCTGGAGTTGGGATGGCGGCTCAAGGGATAGTGTGTCGCCGGATTCATTATGGAAGTAAGCGAAAAAGGTAGCGCTCTGTCCGGCGGTCATCGGTTGCGAAGTAAAACGCAGTAGCGGTTTTGGTACCTCTTGAGCAACAACCGGCACACAGAAGAGCAGACAGGCCAGGGCACCCAGCGCAAGATGACGTGACAGGGAAGACAGACGCCAGGGGAAGGGGGGGGTCATCATTGTGTCTGCGCCCTTTTAAAAGGTTTGTTTGGAATCTATGGCGTTTATTGCTTTAATCAGCACCAGGGTCAGATCGTCGTCGACGGTGCGATCACCGCGAAACTGGTCGAGCTCAGCAAAGACGCGGGCAGCAATTTTGTCTGCCGGCAGATCAGCAGATTGGCGCAGGACATCACATAACCGCTTGGTGCCGAACATCTCGCCGGCGAAGTTGTGAGTTTCCCAGATGCCGTCAGTGCCGATTAACAAAATATCCCCTGGATTAAAATGAATGGTCGGCTCTATTTCGTATTCACTGGAACTGATGATGCCCATGGGAATACCGGAGCTTTGCAGCACTTCGATCTGTTCGTCGATTTGTTGTGAACGATAGAGAAATACCGGTGCCTGCCCGGCAGAAACCCAGTTGAAGGTACGTTTTTCAGGATCCAGCGCCCCGAAGAACAGGGTCATAAAGCTTGAATCGTCGGTTGAACGACACAGCTGGCGGTTAACTTCCGCTGCCAGACCAGGAAGATCACCGCTGTGATGGTTGATCAGGGCGTGTAGCATGCCGCGGGCACTCGCCATCACCAGGGCCGCGCCGATACCATGTCCTGAGACATCACCGACCATGACTCCCAGTGTGGTGCTGTCGGCCTCCTTTAAGGGGATGAAATCGTAATAGTCCCCTCCTGTTTCGTCACAGTAGCGGCTGACCCCGATCAGATCAAAGTTGCTGCATTGCGGGGTTTCTCGGGGCAATAATTGCTGCTGAATTTCCTTTGCCAGCTCAAGTGATTGTTTGAGTTTATCGCGTTCTGCAAGGCGACTACCGAGGCCGTTGAAAATTTCTCCGAGGTTCTGCAGTTCGTCGTTGGTTCGGATATCGACCCGTGTATCAAATTGCCCCTGGGTAAGCTGTTGCGCCGCCGTTGCCAATTGGGTGATCGGGTCGGTGACGCGGCGGGCGTGGCGTAAAGCCAGCAGCACTGCGGCGAGTACCGCAACCAGTGTCAGCAGAGCGCTGAAGGAAAGCCCCAGGGTGATCTGGCGGTTAACCGCCTGTCGTGCTCGTGCCGCCGGAGCAATAACCTGTTCATAAGGAACCATCACCAGTGGGAAAGGAGTGTCACCAGTACTGACACCATAGGCAAAAAGTACCTCTTCACCTGCATAATCGACTTTTCTGACGGCAGATCGCCCCTGCAGCAAATCGTGTGCTACCGGCTCGAGTTGTGGGTCTGTCAGGTCAATATACTCAGGGGTCAAAGGCAATGACCAGTCGCGGGAAACGTTGTTGTCTCGGTTGGTCAGGAGGATTTCAAGTTGTCTGGTCGGATCGATTTCGTCAAGGTTGAGACGCATGATCATACTTTTGGTTGAACCGCGCCACTGTGAGGGGATGATCCAGTCGGTGAAAAGTTTGCGGTAATCAATATCCAGGGCAGTGACTCCGAGTAATTCACCTTCATCATCATACACAGGCTGTGCCAGGGTCAGAATCAGCGAACCAGTGGTGACATCGGTCAGTACCTGTTGCACCGTCCCGCCATAGGTGACGGCCTGCTGATACCACTGGCGCCTGCGCGGATCATAGTCTAACGGATATCCACCCTTGCCGGGGTAGCTCGAATGAACTCCACTGGTCAGTGCCGTGTATTGCCACAGAAACAGATTCGGCTCAATCTGCTGCAACGAACGGTAGGTCCCGGTCATGTCGGCCAGTCGCTGGAGTTGATCGGTTACCGCGGCAGGCTCGGTATCCGTCACCAGATAAAAGACCTGATGGTTCCAGGAAACAGACATTGGTGACAGCGTCCCGTTCTGATCGCGGCGCAAATGAAGAGGTGAAGGACTCAGATCGGCAGGTTGCCTGAAGGGATGATCAAAATCTCCGGCCAGATAGATCGGGGTGTGATGTTTGGGCTGTGGAGCAATAAAGGCTTGTCTCACCGCCTGTGCCTGGGCCTGCAGGGCAAAACGCGCCATGGCATGATCGCGACTTAAGATACGGCCATAATCATCGACCAGCACATGCAGGAGATTGACAGCATTATCGTTGATCAGGGTATGGGTGTCCTCGGCCAGTTTGTTACCATAGTAGCCCACCAGATTGCGCTGTGCTACAAAGCTCAGCCCCAGGGGGAGCAAAGCGATGGTCAATAGCAGCAAGAGCAGTTTGGTGCGAAAGTTCATGGTGTAAACACCTTTAGGGTCGAGGTTTTATTCCTTAAGCCAGTTTGAAATTCTGGTCTCCTCCGCCACCCAATCCGGAGAAAGGCGGGTGCTTAAAAAAGATTTTAACAGACTATCAAACATTTGTTCACCTTCCAGTATCGCCGCCATTTTGGTCAGAAAGGCCGCTTCTGCCTCTACTGCCGGGTCACTATTCGGGTCTTTTTCCGGCCTCACCATCGGTGTGAGAAAGTTTCCGAAAGAAAACCGCTCTCCCTTCAGGGTCAATTTCCAGGCGTGATCCTCGTCCTGGCGCAGGTGGATGGTTGCCTCTTCAATCTGTTTCCCCTGATTTAGAGCGGCCTTGACCTCAAGGAAATGATCTTGCGGGCCGGCGACAACAATTTTTTGTACACCTTCCTGGCCACCGCCCACCAGAACCAGGCGGTTATCTAGAAATGCGTGGAAGAGTTGTTGTTCGAGTAACGGACCGGGCACGTTAATACCATAGCGCGAATCGGAGTTGAGGGTGCGGTAGAAAAGCCAGTAGAAAAAATCGCTGCCAAGCCAGCGATTGGCTTCAATCAGTTCCAATGTGCTGTCGGTTTGTGCCTGGTTGGCTTTGCCAAGAGTTTCGCGCAATTCATCAGGCAAGATTCGGGCGGCGCGTTCCAACGGCGGCAAGAGCTGCAGGCGCAGGCCAGGAAAGGTCTGGTGGAAAAGGCTCTGAAAGCTGTCAAGCATGTTTTTCCCCAAGGAACAGAAACGTATCAGTTGCAGATTGGTGTCCCAGATCAGATGAGTTATTGAAGGGGTCGGCAGGGTACGGGCAAGAAGAGCCTCGCGTGCCTGCTCGCGTAATTGTTCCCGTTGGGATTTTGGCACTCGCTGATAGGTTGGGTGCGCTGCCAGGAATTGTCCGCATAGGTGGCCAAAGTGGCGCTTAAGTAGCGCTCCCGGAACACGGCGGCGATCCTGGCGCATACTGAAGCAAAGATAGTGGTCGCGGCGGTAGCTTTGGGGCGCGGTGAACTCGCTGTCGTCATCATCGTCAAAGGCAACCCAGCCGGTTGCCAGCTCTTTAGCTGATTGTTCGATGGAGCGGAAGCCTTCAGACGCAAGTTTGCTGCGGATCAGATGATCATTGCCCTGAAGTTCTTCGGCGCCTTTGACCTGGAAATAACAAATACTGGTAGAGGCAGATAAAAAGCCCATGGGTCATCCTTTGCTGAGGGGGATCGGGGGGGGGCTGACTATTCCATCCATAATGGATGATTATCAACCAAACAGGTGAGGTAATCATCATGCGTGATGATAGTAGTATTGGCCGCTGAAGTCTTTACGGTATTTGCGATTGTGTTCGGCCAGTTGGCGAAGCAGATCCTGGAGGCGGTTGCTGTCAAGAAGCCCCTGCTCGACGAAATATTCACCAAGTTGCTGCTGGCGAGTGCGTTGGTGGTAGAGAAGGGTGCGAACCTGTACCGAGGTGAGTAGTCCAAGTTGCTCGGCTTTTTCCCCAAAGCGCAGAGGTTTGCCACGGTGGGCAATAATCTGGCGGACATGATGATCATTCAGCCATCCCCAACGTTTGGCAATCTCACCGATTTGCGGGCGCTGACGACGCTGAAAGGTGATGGCCGAAATCAGCTCTTTGAAGGTGACAATACCCAGGTAATAGAGAAACAGACCGAATTGAAGTGGGTAGGGAGGCAGGCTATGATGTGGCTGATGATCACGACTGTTATGACGCCAGGGGCCTGAAGCCGCCGGCCGTTGAGTGGCCGTGGGAGTTGTCCAGACCGGTTTGTTGCTTTGCCGGAGTTTGAGAAAACGCTGGATTGTCTGGTGCGCCTGATTGAGATCCTGAAACAGGTGATGATGTTTTTTTTTGATGTCTGCGGCAGCAACAGCAAACCTGTCCGGATGGATTTCTTTAGCCTGACGGCGGTAGGCGGAACGCACACCGGAGGGTTGAAGATAGCTCAAGAAGTTTCGATTGACCTGCATCTCAGATCCGAAGAGGGTGCGGCAGGCGCGGTAGACTTCGGTTTCGCAGAGTTGTGACATGGCATTTTTCCGGTATGTCAGGCAGTTAAAAAGCGAGTCATGAATTGAGACTTTTATAGCTTAGACGTCTTGTCAAAACAAGAGTCCTTGCACCTGTCTGGAAGAAATTAATATTTCTTATTTATTGCTTCCGATAAAAGCGTCGATACGATCCTGATCTTCTTTGAGAATATTGATAAAACGCATTCCGGTGGTCGCAGCCTCTTCATCGATCATGCAGCTCCAGGCAACTTCAGCAATGCTGCAGACCGGCGGTTTACTGTCATCAAGATGAATCAGAATCAGACACAAGTCCCCCTGATTGGCTGGCGGTTTCATCGCAAAGCGGATACCTCCGGCACTGATATTTGCGCGGCAGGTGTGGAATCCCTGAAAAATCAACGGTGCTTCGGGACCATAGAGCACCTTGAGATTTTTGTCCCAGATCTCGCGCATAGCCGGCAAGGTTTTGGCCCCGCGACTGAAGCGGATTCCCAAATCACAGTCCAGACGTTTCTTGACGCGACGCTGAAAAAGTGACATGTCATAGTTCAGTAGCAGGGAAAACTGGTTGCTACTGACTTTTTTTTCAAAGCGACCACTGGCGCGGGCACCCATTCCCATGACATCTGTGGTGATTTCAATCACTGCATCGGGGATGATGGCGTAATGATCGACAACGTCGCTGCCGTAAGGAGAGTTGACGATCAATCGATTATTTTCTATGCCGCTCACAGTGACAATCATTAACTCGGTACGATTGATTGGCAAAGACTGATTCTTCTGGATTTGTAAAATCAGTTGCTGGTCGGTTTTGAAGTAACGTTTAAAATTCATTCGTCATCCCATTTGCGGCTACTTGTGCTATTTGCCAATTTACCACTACATACTAACATTAAAAAGACCTTCGGGAGTATGTAATTCTCTTTTTCCGAAGGGTGTTCCAGTCGATATAGCCTCATTACATCTGCGCCGGCAGGTATTTGAGAAAGAGTTCTTGATGACAGAATCAGTAAGAGATTGTTTTGCGGTAACACCACCTGGGCTCGAGACACTCTGCTTCCATGAACTAGTCGGCATGGGCTTGTCTCCTCAAAAGCCGGTAACGGGGGGGGTCGGCTTTTGCGGTGGGGTTCGTGAAATCTATCTGGCCAACCTCTGGCTGCGTAGCGCCAATCGTATTCTGGTGCGTTTAGGCGATTTCAACGCCCGCGATTTTCCGACCTTGTATCAGCGGCTGGTGCGCCTACCCTGGGGGCGTTATATCAAGCCGGGGACTCACTGTGATGTGCGGGCGGCCAGTCAGCGTTCACGCTTATCCCACACCGGGCGGATCGAGAAAGTCTGCCGGGAGGCCATGACGAAAGCGTTAGGTTCGCCACCGGATCTTGCCGGGCCGGGACAGATGGTTCTGCTGCGAGTCAGCGATGACCATGTTGAAGTTTCTATCGACAGCTCCGGTGAACATCTCCACCGGCGTGGTTATCGCCAGGCGCGCAGTGCAGCACCGCTACGTGAGAATCTTGCTGCAGCGGCATTACTGGCCTGTGGCTACAATGGTTCAATGCCTCTGGTCGATATGATGACTGGATCCGGTACCTTTGTTATTGAGGCGGGGTTGATTGCCGCGAACAAGCCTCCCGGATCTGGACGTAATTTTTCTTTTATGCTCTGGCCAAAGTACCGTGAGCCGTTGTGGCGTCTGTTGTTGCTCGAGGCAGAAAAGGGGGAGCGGATCGGGGGGTATGCTGCGATTAAAGGTGTCGATAATAATCCCAAGGCAATCACAGCGGCGCACGCGAATCTTGACCGTGCCGGACTTGGTCGTGAAATAGAGATCTGTTATGGGAAATTGCAGGATCTGGTGCCGAAAGGGGCGACCGGATTGTTGATCGGTAACCCTCCTTACGGTTCCAGACTGGGAGGCAGCGCTGATCTGCGACCATTTTATCGTGATATAGAATGCCTGTGCGGGGTGACTTTTGCCGACTGGACTTGCGTCCTGTTGTGCCCTGAGTCAGTGGTCGGGCAGATGAAAAAACTGAAATTCAACCCCCTGCTGGACTTTTCTCATGGTGGTATCAGGGTTTCTCTCTTTGTTAAGGAGCCGGGTAAATCTCCTTGACTTGCCGGGGGTCAAGAGTGTATAAGACCAACCTCTTGCAGTAGCAACGCAGCTTTTGCAAAGATTGAGAAGAAAGTGGGGTGATTGTTCGTGGAAATCACTGTTATCGATGGTAACGTCGAAAAAGCGATTAAAGTCCTGAAGCGTAAATTGCAGCAGGAAGGGCTTTTCCGTGAAATGAAGCAGCGCAAATTTTACGAAAAACCAAGTATCAAGCGTAAGCGCAAAGAGAAAGAAGCCCAGCGTCGACTGCGCAAGAAAATGCGTGCCATCAAGCGATTTGCCTGATCGGTCAAGACGTTTAATCCTCCTTTAGTAAACAAAAAAAGCGGAGAACCCCACAGCAGGGTTCTCCGCTTTTTCTATTCAGCGTCTTGACAGGTGGGCAAAGGGCAGCTATATTCCTAGTTCGTAATTATTCTTGTTTGCTACTGAAACACTGTAATACTGCTGTTGCAATATCACCCATTTAAAAAAAAGGAGATGCTAAATGAGCGAATCAGGCAAATGTCCAGTCACCGGCAAAGTTGGCAGTACCGTAGCAGGTCAGGGGCCAACCAATCGCGACTGGTGGCCCAATCAGTTGAATCTGGGAATCCTTCACCAGCATGCTCCGGCTTCTAATCCTCTGGGATCTGATTTTAACTATGCTGCAGAATTCAACAAGTTGGATCTGGCTGAGGTAAAAAAAGATCTGGTTGCGCTGATGACCGATTCACAGGAGTGGTGGCCGGCTGACTGGGGGCACTACGGTGGATTGATGATCCGCATGGCCTGGCACAGTGCCGGTACCTACCGCAGTGGTGATGGCCGGGGCGGCGGATCGACCGGAAATCAGCGTTTTGCCCCGGTTAACAGCTGGCCGGATAATGGTAATCTTGACAAGGCGCGGCGTCTGTTGTGGCCGGTAAAGCAGAAGTACGGCAACAGGCTTTCCTGGGCCGACCTGATGATCCTGGCGGGTAACTGCGCACTCGAATCAATGGGGTTTAAAACCTTTGGTTTCGGCGGCGGCCGTGAGGATATCTGGCAACCGGAAGAGGATATCTACTGGGGTTCCGAGGCAGAATGGCTGGGAGACAAACGTTACAGCGATGGCCGGGAACTTGAAAATCCCCTGGCAGCGGTGCAGATGGGGCTGATTTACGTCAATCCCGAAGGACCCAACGGTGAGCCGGATCCGGTCGCTTCCGGTAAGGATGTTCGGGAAACGTTCGCCCGTATGGGGATGGACGACGAGGAGACCGTTGCGCTGACAGCCGGTGGACACACCTTTGGAAAATGTCACGGTGCCGGAGATCCCAGCCATGTTGGCCCCGAGCCGGAAGCCGCACACATCGAGGAGCAGGGACTGGGTTGGAAAAACAGCTTTGGAACCGGCAAGGGCGGCGATACTATCACCAGTGGTATCGAGGGTGCCTGGAAGCCTAACCCCACCACCTGGGATAATGGCTATTTTGATACACTTTTGGGTCATGAATGGGAACTGGTCAAGAGCCCGGCCGGGGCCTACCAGTGGTTGGCCAAGGATGTCAAAGATGTGAATATGGTCCAGGACGCCCACGACCCCTCTAAAAAACGTCGCCCAATGATGACCACCGCTGACCTGTCGCTGCGTTTCGACCCGATTTACGAACCGATCTCCAGGCGTTTCCACAAGGACCCAGAAGCGTTTGCCGATGCTTTTGCCCGTGCCTGGTTTAAGCTGACCCACCGCGATATGGGCCCTAAGACACGCTATTTAGGCCCTGAGGTACCCCAAGAAGATCTTATCTGGCAGGATCCGATCCCCGCCGTTGATCACCCACTGATCGATGCCGCTGATATTGCCGGCTTGAAAGCCAAAATTCTCGCCGCCGGTCTTTCCGTCGCCGAGATGGTTTCCGCTGCCTGGGCCTCTGCTTCAACCTTCCGTGACTCCGATAAACGGGGTGGCGCTAATGGTGCACGCGTTCGTCTGGCCCCACAGAAAGACTGGAAAGTTAATCAGCCGGCTCAATTGGCCAAGGTGCTGGGTACTCTGGAAAAAGTTCAGCAGGAATTCAATGCAGCTCAGTCCGACGGCAAGAAAGTTTCTATCGCCGACCTGATCGTCCTGGCTGGTGGTGTTGCTGTTGAGGTTGCGGCCAAAGTTGGTGGATACGATATTGAGGTTCCTTTTACTCCGGGGCGTACTGATGCAACCCAGGAACAGACTGATGTTGAATCTTTCACTTTTCTTGAGCCTGAAGCCGACGGTTTCCGAAACTATCAGAAAACCGCCTATACGGTGCCAGCTGAGCAGATGCTGGTAGATAAAGCTCAATTGCTGACATTGAGCGCGCCGGAGATGACCGTATTGGTTGGTGGTCTGCGGCTGCTCGGTGCTAATGCCGATCAATCACAGGATGGCGTCTTTACCAAGCAAGCTGGTGCTTTGAGCAACGACTTTTTTGTTAACCTGATTGATATGAATACGGTATGGAAGCCGGTATCAGAAGCTGGCGATCAATTTGAAGGACGTGACCGTAAAAGCGGTGATCTCAGGTGGACCGGCACCCGTGTTGATCTGGTTTTTGGTTCCAATTCGCAATTGCGTGCCCTGGCAGAAGTCTACGCTCAGGCCGATGCTACAGAGAAATTCGTGAAAGATTTTGTTGCCGCCTGGACTAAGGTGATGAATCTGGATCGTTTTGATCTGAAGTAGATACCGGCCTCCGTTTAACGAAAGCCAAAAAAAGAGCGGTGTTCCGATAACAGGAACCCCGCTCTTTTTTTGATTCAAAACCGGGCTGAGGTTCTTGGCCCTTCGAACCAACGGGTGCCAAAATAACCCTGTGTAGGTATTCGGGGGACACAATGCCTATTTGGTAAAATAGGCATTGTGTCCCCATTGTGTTCTCCAAGCAGCACGAGCAGAGACCCCCAATTACTTCGGCCACTGCTCCAGATTCAGTCCCGACACCTTCTCGACAATCCTTACCACCTGGTGGCTGTAGCCATATTCGTTATCGTACCAGACATAGAGGACACAGCGATTTCCCTGGACGATGGTGGCCAGGGAATCGACGATCCCGGCATAGCTGGAGCCGACCATGTCGGAGGAAACCGCCTCAGGCGAATTGGTATAGTCGATCTGATCCTGCAGGGACGATTCCAATGACATGCCGCGCAGGTAGAGATTGAGTTCGTCGACGTTGGTCTCCTGTTTTAAGGTCAGGTTGAGGATGGCCAGAGAGACATTGGGAGTCGGCACGCGGATAGCGTTACCGGTCAATTTCCCGGTGAGTTCAGGCAGGGCCTTGGCAACCGCTTTGGCGGCACCGGTTTCGGTGATGACCATATTCAGGGGGGCACTGCGACCGCGTCGCTCTTTGTTGTGGTAGTTGTCGATCAGGTTCTGGTCGTTGGTGTAGCTATGGCAGGTTTCAACATGACCATTGTCGATGCCGAAACGGTCGTTGACAGCTTTTAATACCGGGACAATAGCGTTGGTTGTACAACTGGCGGCGGACAAAACAGAATCTCCGGATTCCAGCAGCTCATTGTTGACGCCATAAACGACGTTGGGGATATCTCCCTTGCCGGGTGCTGTCAACAATACCTGGGTTGCACCGGGACGCAGATGCCGCGATAATCCGGTACGGTCACGCCATTTGCCGGTATTGTCAATGACGATGGCATTGTTGATGCCGTAGCTGGTGTAGTCAACTTCTTCCGGGGAATCAGCGTAAATGATGCGGATCTGATTACCGTTGGCCACAATCGAGCTCTGTTCTTCGTCAACAATGATGGTGCCCTTGAAGTGGCCGTGAACCGAGTCTCGGCGCAACAGGCTGGCACGCTTGGCGAGATCGTCGTCACTGCCTTTGCGTACAACAGCAGCACGTACGCGTAGTTTGTCGCCACCGCCGGCCTGTTCGATCAGAATACGTGCCAGCAGGCGACCGATACGACCGAAGCCGTATAACACGACATCGCGGGGAGCACTGAGCTGGTGCCCTTTGCCGGTATTCAGACCACTGAGTTGTTCGGTTACAAAGGTGCGGATATCCTTGTTTGATTGTTCCTGGTAGCGCAAAACCAGTTTGGCCAGGTCGACCTTGGCTGGAGCCAGATCCATTTCTGACATGATCTGCAGGATCGGGTAGGTATCTTTTACCCATATTTCACGGTTGATAATCTGGCGTGCAAAACGATGAACACGCAGAATGTCAATTGTTGACTGGTTGACCAGATTGCGATCAAAAACAGTACAAATGACTTCGTGATCGCGGTACAGCTTGCCAATCAGCGGAATCATCAGTTCGGCAATGGCTTCCCTCTCTTTCCAGTCTTTAAAATAATCCCCTACCGCTGTCTCACCCATGGCCGCGTCCTTTCAAATTGCGAATGTTTTTTTAAGTCTTTATGAATCTGTGATATACCAACTCTTAAAATCAAGCGTATACTAGAAGATCTAAATACCTATTGCAACTGTTTGCAGGTTGCAAACAGGGCTGTGGCGGGGCGGTGGATCTCCGCTATGGTAGAGCCCTTAATCCAAACAACGATAGGGAGGAATCATTCATGGCTGAGGTAGTGAACTACAGAGATCTGGGTCTGGTCAATTCGCGTGAACTGTTTCGTCAAGCTGTTTCCGGTGGTTACGCGATTCCTGCATATAATTTCAATAATCTTGAGCAGTTGCAGGCGATTGTTACCGCATGTGCCGAAACCGGTTCACCTGTTATTCTGCAGGTCAGCAAGGGGGCGCGCAGCTACGCCAACGAAACCATGCTTCGTTTCATGGCGATGGGTGCGGTGCGCATGGCGCGGGAGATGGGTTCGGCGATTCCGATTGTCCTGCACCTTGATCATGGAGATTCTTTTGAGACCTGCAAAAGCTGCATCGAATCGGGTTTTTCCTCAGTGATGATTGATGGTTCCCATCTGCCTTATGACGAAAATGTCGCCCTGACCCGTAAAGTTGTGGAATACGCCCATCAATACGATGTGACCGTCGAAGGTGAGCTTGGCGTTCTGGCCGGTATCGAGGATGATGTCGTGGCCGAACATTCTACCTACACCCAGCCGGAGGAAGTGGAAGATTTTGTCAGTAAAACCGGCGTAGATTCGTTGGCCATTTCCATCGGTACCAGCCACGGTGCTTTCAAATTCAAGGTCAAGGAAGGGGAAGAGCCACCACCACTGCGTTTCGATATTCTGGAGGAATGCGAAAAACGTATTCCCGGTTTTCCGATTGTTCTGCACGGAGCGTCCAGTGTCGTTCAGGAGTATGTCGAGCTGATCAATAAATATGGCGGCAAGATGGAGGGAGCTGTTGGTGTATCCGAAGATCAACTACGTCGGGCGGCCGCCAGTGCGGTGTGCAAAATCAACATCGATTCCGACGGACGGCTTGCAGTGACTGCCAAAATTCGTGAGTATTTGGCCAATGATCCGGGTGAGTTTGATCCACGTAAGTATCTGGGGGCGGCTCGTAAGGAGCTGATCAAACTGATCAAGCATAAAAATGAAGCAGTGCTTGGCAGTGCAGGAAGGGCATAACGATCAGATCGGGCTTTATCACCTACCGCAACCAAAAGGTGCGGGGCCGCGGCCCCGCACCTTTTTTAAGTCACGTTACCCACAACAATCAAAATGACTGGGTATTGATTCCAACCACTGCACAGCGCAACTTGATTGACGTGGATCACCAGATTCTACATCACCCAAGAGAGGTTTTGCACCTCCCCCAAAAGTCCAAGCTTATCAGCCGGTCTGATACCATGGTCGGCACTGGAGCATCTACAACCATGGCGGTGTCTTCAGCGCTATCGGCGCCTCCCTTTAACACCACCTGCCACATTGTCCAGGATCCGGTGCTGAACAGATACACCTGTTCAATACTTTATTTGCGGTTACGGCATTTTTGGTTGCTGCTGGTTCTCGGGGCTAAATTCAACCGCAATGACAATTTCTTCATGATCACGCAGAACGGCTAAAGTGGCATTGTCACCGATCTGTTTGCGGGCCAGTTCGTAGGTCAGGCCTGCTTGATCAGTGAGGATCTCTCCATCAATCCGTAGCAGGATATCGCCGATCCGCAGGCCATGAGTCGCTGCTGCCGAACCTGGCATCACCTTGTTGATCACAACTCCTGAGCTGGTTCCCGGTGATACGATGATACCAAGCTTGACTCCCGTCTGGGGAAGTGGCTCATAATCAATAACGTAGAGAAAGTGATAAGGGAGCAGCGGGTGATCCGGGGTCTCAACGTTCATGATGCGATCCGGGTTAAGTATTTTTGATTCTTCCGTTTCTGTTGTGCCGATCAGCAGGTAGCTGGCCTGCAGACGCCGGAACAGTCGACGTGGGATGCCATAACCAAACTGGATATGATTGTTGCCGGCGATGACAACAACCTGGTGATCCGCTTCCTTGGCGTTCAGATAGTCTGCCAGGTTGGCCGCCATGGTTTCATCCCAGAGGGTTTGTACCCTTTTAAAGCCGCTGGAATGTCCTTTTCCCATCGGGTGTCCGTCCAGAAAGGCGTCGAGCATGGCCTGGTAATGCGGGTCATCGAAGTCCATTTCCGGCAATCGCTCCCGGTCTTGTGACGAGAGATCCTCTATTGCTGTTTTGCTGAGAAGCTGTCTGGTTGTGGCTTCGGCGTTTAAAGCAAGAACCCGGATTTTCTGGTCTCGACAGAAAACCAACAGGTCGCGGTACAGGGCGAAGTCCATGTTCCAGGTGGAATACCAGCCCACCTGTTTTAGAAAGTCCTTTTCACTGAGATCTCCGGCACTCCAGCGATCGAGAACCGTCTGTTGCGATGGCGTGAACATTTCCATTGCCAGGGTGACCCGGCCTGGATTATCCCCTGCCAGAGCCCGGAGGAGTTTTTCCTGGATCAGGTGCGCTGCTGGATTGTCGTGGGTTTCGCCGACGTAGATGACCTGTGCCCGACGAGCATGATCAACGACGGTTTCGTGGGTCACTCGGTAACCACTGGGCAGATGAAAGATATCACCTGCTACAAATGGCTGTGCGAGGGGATAGGGTTGTTGGGCAGTGAGGGCTATTTGTTGGGACACAGTCGTCATGGTGCAGGCACTCAGCAGGATAAGGAGGAAGAGAACAGGTGTTAAACGGATCAGCGATGGCATGATAATAACCTGTGGGCTAAGGTGAAATACGTTCTGAAACGAAAGACTGAGAGGATTAAACCATGAACCATTTTCCCGGTTCAAGGGGACGGCGGACAAGTTTATCGCTTCGTAACTATTCAGCTCTATCCTTGCGCAGGGCCTTCGGGTTCTGTAGTAAGGATGTCTGTCGCCATGGACGGCGACAGCAATCGGTCATTGATGACGAAAAGCGTCCCTTGACATAGAATTCCCGATCCGGTGCTGAACAGATCCATCGCTTCCAACTAAAGTTTGCACGGTGTGAAGCAATAGTGTGATGCGAGCTTTTGGGTACGACCGTTGATTTCTGTTGACAGCAATCACAGGAAAGGTAAAGTCACAAATTGTCTTTTTTCCCGGTACCACGGGGCTTTCACTGGGTTGCAGGTGGAGGATAAATGCCCTATGGCGCAGGAATTGTTACAATAACGAAGGGAGATGAAAATGAATAAAGTTCTGATCATTGGTGCCGGCGGGGTCGGCCGGGTTGTCGTTCACAAATGTGCTCAGCGCAACGATATTTTTTCAGCCATAACTCTGGCTTCGCGAACAAAAACAAAGTGTGATGAAATCGCTGCGGAAATCAAGGACGTAACGGTTAAAACGGCTCAGATTGATGCTGACAATGTCCCCGAACTGGTCGCCCTGATAAAGCAGGAACAACCGCAACTGTTAATCAATGTCGCTTTGCCCTATCAGGATCTGACCATTATGGACGCCTGTCTGGAAACCGGCGTCGATTATCTCGATACCGCCAATTACGAACCCCACGACACGGCAAAGTTTGAGTACAGCTGGCAGTGGGCTTACCATGATCGTTTCAAGGCAGAAGGGGTGATGGCGTTGTTGGGTAGTGGTTTTGATCCCGGCGTGACGAATGTTTTTACCGCCCTGGCCGCAAAGAAATATCTTGATGTGATTGAGGAAATTGACATCATTGATGCTAATGCCGGCAATCATGGCCAATCCTTTGCGACCAATTTCAACCCGGAAATCAACATCCGTGAGATTACCGCTATCTGTCGGCATTGGGAAAATGATCAGTGGGTTGAGTCGCCGCCCCTGGCCACCAAACGGATATTTGACTTTCCTGAAGGGATAGGGCCGATGAATATCTATCGGCTTTACCACGAAGAGATGGAATCACTGGTCAAGCACATACCGACCATCAAAAAAGCCCAGTTCTGGATGACCTTTTCCGATAATTATCTGAAGCATCTGGAGGTGTTGCAGAATGTTGGTATGACGCGTATTGATGAGGTGGAATTCCAGGGGCATAAGATTGCTCCGATCCAGCTTTTAAAGGTGCTGCTTCCTGATCCGGCCAGCCTCGGTCCCCTGACCAAAGGGAAAACCTGTATCGGTGTAATTGCCCGCGGCACCAAGAATGGGCAGCGTAAGCAGGTGTACATCTACAACATTTGCGATCACGAAGCCTGTTACCAGGAAACCAACTCTCAGGCCATCAGCTATACCACCGGGGTTCCGGCGGTCGTAGGCGGCATCATGATGGTAACCGGCAAATGGCATGCGTCAGGGGTATGGAACATGGAGCAGTTTGACCCGGAAGACTTTCTTGCCGAATTGGGGCCAATGGGACTGCCACATACCGTAGTTGAAGGTGAGTGGCCGGAATTATAGGATCCAAGGGCGTTCGACGCAGGCGTCGCCCTGACCGAAAGAGACAAGCGTGACAGGTATCGACATTCCCAACATTCTGAAACAGGCACCGTCCCCTGCCTATGTCATTGACCTGGGTCGCCTGCGCCATAATCTTGCCGTCCTTGCTGATGTACAGCAGCGCAGCGGAGCTAAAATTCTTTTTGCCCTGAAGGCTTTTTCTTTCTGGCCGGTCTTTCCCCTGATTGCTCGGACGCTCAAAGGGGTTTGTGCCAGTTCACCATGGGAGGCTCGGCTCGGCCGGGAGGAATTCGGTGGCGAGGTTCATTCGTTCTCTGCCGCTTTTAAGCGGGAGGATGTGGAGGAATTGCTCTCCATCTCCGACCATCTGGTGTTTAACTCCTTTGCCCAGTTGGAGCGTTTTCGCCCGCTGTGGCAAGAAGCCAGGGAGCAAGTATCCATTGGCCTGCGCGTTAATCCCCAACATTCGGAAGGGGCGGTGCCCCTCTATGACCCCTGCGCACCCAAGTCGCGCCTCGGGATTCCATGGGCAGAATTTCACGGGCGTTCTCTTGACGGTATTGACGGGTTGCATTTTCATACCCTGTGTGAGCAGTTGTTCGAGCCGTTGGCGCGCACTGCGGCGGTGTTCGAAGAAAAATTCGGGGAATTTTTACCTCAACTGAAGTGGATTAACTTTGGTGGCGGTCACCATATTACCCGTGAGGGGTACGATATTGACGGCCTGATCAAGTTGATCCGGCATTTTCAGGATAAGTATGAGGTTGAGGTGTATCTCGAACCGGGAGAAGCGGTGGTGATTGGTACCGGTCTGCTGGTTGGCGAAGTTCTCGATGTGGTGCACAATGAGGTGGAGAATGCTATCCTTGATGTGTCGGCAACCTGCCATATGCCGGATGTTCTGGAAATGCCCTACCGTCCGGAAATCTACGGTGCCGGCGCGCCGCAGGAAAAGCCCTTTACCTATCGTCTTGGTGGGCCTTCCTGTCTGGCTGGAGATGTTGCCGGTGACTGGTCGTTTGATCAGCCCTTGAATGTTGGTAGCCGTCTGGCCTTTGAGGATATGGCTCACTACACTACGGTCAAGACCACAATGTTCAACGGCATTCAGCACCCGCATCTGTGTACCTACGAACCGGATACGGGTGAGCTCAAGGTGGTGCGCCATTTTGGCTATGCCGATTTCAAAAGTCGGCTCGGTTGATTGGCTACCTGGTTGTTTGCTATTGCTAGTTGGACGAGATCGGTCACCGTCAGTGGTGGTTGCCGATTTTGGTTATGACAAGAACAAGGTTCTGAGCCACCATCTCCCTGTGGCCGGATATCTCAATCATAGAAAGGTGCCGTTCATGGAAAAGTGGAGCACTGCTAGTTCCGACAAACTGTATAACCTGAGCAACTGGGGGGCTGATCTTTTTTCCATCAACCGTAAGGGGAACGTGTGCGTTCATCCGTCACCGAACTCGAAATATTCTATCGATCTGCGCGTCCTGATTGACGACCTGATCAAACGAAAAATCAAGCCGCCGATCCTGCTGCGTTTTATGGATATTCTCGAAGGCCGCATCTCCGCAATCAACCGTGCCTTCAAAAGTGCTATCAGCGATAATGAGTACCCGGCGCAGTACCGTACCTTCTACCCGATCAAGGTCAATCAACAACGTCAGGTGGTTGAAGCTATTACCGAATTTGGTAAGCGCTATAATATCGGCCTGGAGGTCGGCTCCAAGCCGGAGTTACTGATTGCTATTGCCTTTGCCACCGGCAAGGATATCCCCATTATCTGTAATGGCTACAAAGATAACGCGTTTATCGAAACGGTTCTTTATGCGACCCAGCTTGGCTACGATATTACTATTGTCGTTGAAAAGTTGTTCGAACTTGAAAAAATTATTGCCCTGGCGCGCGAGATCGAAATTACTCCGAAACTTGGAATCCGAGTGAAGCTTTCTTCAAAGGGAACCGGTAAATGGGCAACCTCCGGCGGGGATGGCGCGAAGTTTGGCTTGCGCATATCCGAAATCATGACCGCTATCGAGTTGTTGCGTGATGAGAACATGCTCGAAAGTCTGAATCTGCTCCACTTTCATATTGGCAGCCAGATCACTAAAATCGACAAGATTAAATCCGCCCTGATTGAAGGCGCGCGGGTTTATGCCGAGATGTGTAAGCTTGGTGTCAACCTGGAGTATGTTGATATTGGTGGTGGACTTGGTGTTGATTATGACGGCAGCAAGTCGAGTTATTTTTCCAGTGTCAATTATTCGGTCGAGGAATATGCCAACGACGTGGTCTATCAGATTAAAAACATCTGTGATGACGCTGGCGTTCGCTGTCCTAACATTATTTCCGAATCAGGGCGGGCGATTGTTGCCCATTATTCGGTGCTGGTGACTAATGCACTGAATACTAATGCCCAGAGTCTGACGCCGGACTTTGAAGAGGTGCTGGAGTCGACGGAAAAACTTACACCGACGGTCAAAAAGCTGGTCGATATCTACAAGAGCATCGATCGTCACTCGTTGCGTGAGGATTACCACGATACCCTGCAACTTATTCAGGAGGCGGTCAGTCTGTTTAACCTCGGCTATCTTAATCTCCATGACCGGGCGGTGGCCGAATGGCTGTGCTTCAAGATTTTTCAGAAGATCAACAATATTGTTGAACGCTTGAAGTTGGTACCGGAAGAATTGCAGAATTTCCAGTTGTCGCTACGTCAGACCTGCTTTGCCAACTTTTCCCTGTTTCAGTCGATTCCTGATTCCTGGGCCATCGATCAGCTGTTTCCAATTATGCCGATTCAGCGTCTGCAGCAGAAGCCGGAGATCAATGCGTCGATTGCTGACATCACTTGCGACTCCGACGGTGAGATCACCAGCTTTGTCGGCGAAAACGGTCGTACCAAGTTTCTGCCGCTGCACAAGGTGAAAAAAGATGAGGATTATTACATTGGTTTTTTCCTGATTGGTGCTTACCAGGAAATCCTCGGCGATATGCATAATCTGTTTGGTGATACTAACGCCGTTCACGTGACCTTTAACCGTAAAACAGGTTACAAAATCGACACCGTGATCAGCGGCGATGCGGTGTGGGAGAGCCTTAAGTATGTGCAGTACAAGGGGCCGGAAATTCTCAAGCATGTGCGTGATACCCTGGAGAAAAGTGTTGCGTCGCGTAAAATCAGCATCGAACAGAGCAGTCATTTTATTGAGCTGCTCGATCGGACCCTGGTGTCCTATACTTATATGGGAGAATAGGACAACTTGCCATGAGGACAGCCAGGAAAATTGATGACGTCTATGGCGCCGATATCATCGGTGGTCATATCATCAGGTTCGAGACGTAACACTGCCGGACGAGCCGTAATACCTTGTTCAATTCCCTGTCTGATCTCCATGGCGACAAAAAAAGCCCGCACGGCGCGGGCTTTTTTTGTGCGTTGTGCAGGGATGCAGCAACAGTTGTTAAACCGCAGCTTTTTCCTGTTTTCTCTCGTTCATCACCTTATAGGCACACAAGGCACCGCACATGGTGCAAGCACCGTGACTTTCATCCACTCCCGATTCCTTGCGGATACGGCGGGCTTTTTCGGGGTCAATGGCGACGGAGAACTGCCCTTCCCAGTCGAGGTTTTTACGGAAGCGCGCCATGGCGTTGTCTTTTTCTATGGCTCCCGGGATCTTTTTGACGATATCGGCAGCGTGTGCAGCAATCCGCACCGCCATCACTCCTTCGTGGACATCTTCAACCGTTGGAAGCCGCAGATGCTCGCTCGGGGTGACGTAGCAGAGGAAGTCGGCACCGGCAGCGCCGGCGACCGTGCCACCGATCGCGGCGGTGATATGGTCATAGCCGGGGGCGATATCAGTTACCAGCGGGCCGAGAACATAAAAGGGCGCGCCGTGGCACAGGCGTTTCTGCAGCTTGATGTTGGCTTCAATCTGATCGAGGGGAACATGGCCGGGGCCTTCGATCATGACCTGGATGCCGGCCTCCTGGGCGCGTTGGGTCAGTTCACCAAGGATAATCAGTTCCTGTATCTGAGCACGGTCGGTGGCATCGGCGAGGCAGCCGGGGCGGAAACCATCACCGAGGGATAGTACCGCATCATAGGGGCGTACCAGTTCGAGCAGGCGATCGTAGAATTCATATAAGGGGTTTTCCGCGTTGTTGTGAAGCATCCATTCGACAGTGAAAGAACCACCACGGGAAACAACCTCAAGCAGTCGCCCTTCGCGCTCCATGCGGGCGACCGTGTCCCGGATAACGCCACAGTGGACGGTGATAAAATCAACGCCGTCGTCGAGGTGTTTCTTGACTCCGTCAAAAATATCGTCAACCGTCATGTCGACGATCGGTTTGCCCTGGCGCAGTACGGCATCGCAGGCGGCCTGATAGAGGGGGACACTGCCGATACAGAGGTCGGTTTCGGCAATGATGGCCGCACGGATGTCATCAATGGGGCCACCAGTCGACAGATCCATCAGGGCGTCTGCTCCGGCAGCGGCCGCCACCTTGGCTTTTTCCAGCTCTTTATCAATGCTGGTATCGTCACCGCTGGTGCCGATGTTGGCGTTGGTTTTGGTGCGCAGACCTTCGCCGACGGCTAGAGGGCGGGCGTTAAGGTGTTTGTTGTTACGGCAGATCACTGCCGTGCCGGCGGCAATCTTCTGACGCAGAATCTCAGGTTCAATATTTTCTGCGGCGGCAGCTTCCCGCACCAGGTCGCTGATGCGCCCCTGTCGCGCTATTTCCAGTTGAGTCATGAAATTGTCCTTAGATGTGTTGAAAAAAACAGCGTCGGCTGCAATAAGTCGGTGGCCGCGCTGTTTGGTTAGCAGATGTGATAACGGTGGACGGAGCAGTCTAATCCATCGGAGCCTTTTCATGCAAGAGCTGCATCGCCGCATGGAAGTGATTAATCGGGCCATGACCGTGGCCAATGGGAGTAGCATGCTCAATGGCTATGCTGATAAATCGTTTGCCGCGTTCAACGGCTTGCTTGAGGGGGTAGCCCTGGGCCAGAAAGGTAGCGATAGCTGCCGCCAGTGAGCAGCCGGTGCCGTGGGTGTTCTGGGTGTCAATGCGTGGAGCGGTAAAAATGTGCTCTTCGTCATCATGCAACAGCACGTCAATGGCGTCACCCTGTTCCAGATGTCCCCCTTTGATCAGCACGTTGCGGGTGCCAAGCATCTGCAGGTTGCGACCAGCTTCGATCATCTCTTCGGTATTGCGGGGGTGGATGCCGGTGATGGCTGCGACCTCCGGCAGGTTCGGAGTTAACAGGTAGGCTTGCGGCAGTAACCGTGAAATAAGGCTGTCGAGAGCGACATCATCGAGCAGGGTTGCGCCTCCTTTGGCTACCATCACCGGATCGACAACTGCCAGTAATGAGCGTTCGTCGATAATCTGGGCAATACGCCAGACGCTGCCTCCCCAGTTGAGCATGCCGGTTTTGATGGTGTCGGTACCGATGTCATCAAGAACGGCTTCAAGTTGTTGTTCAATAAAGGTAGTATGAACGCTGTAAACCTCTTTGACCCCCAGGGTGTTCTGCGCGGTGAGGGCGGTCAGCACGCTGGTAGCGTAACTGCCCAGTAGAGTGATGGTTTTGATGTCAGCCTGGATCCCGGCGCCGCCACCGGAGTCGGAACCGGCTATGGTCATGACCTTTCCTTTCGGGAGCGGAAGGTGGCGATTAAACAGCAGGGCGAATTCACGCGCGGCACGCCCAGGATCATCGTCGGCCATTACGCCTGAAATAACGGCTATCGAATCAGCTCCGGCGTCAATGGCTGCTGACGCTCTTTCCGGGGTCATGCCCCCAATAGCAACCAGCGGAATGAGCACCGCTTTGCGCACCATGCTTAAACTTTTGATGCCAACCAGGGTGATATCCTTTTTGGTGCTGGTTGGAAAAACACTGCCAAAAGCGATATAATCAGCACCCTGAGCCTCGGCCTTGAGAGCTTCGTCGACACTGTGGGTGGAAACGCCAATCAGTTTATTTCGCCCGATAATCTGACGTGCTTGGACTGCGGGCATATCATCCTGCCCGAGATGAACCCCGTCGGCATCGATCTCGCGTGCCAGTTCGGGGAAGTCGTTGATGATCAACAAAGCGCCGTGCTCATGGCACAGGGTGCGCAGTTGGGTGGCGATGGCTCGCCGTTCATCAGGCTCAATATCCTTGGCGCGATACTGGATGACGCGTGCGCCACCGGTCAAAGCACGTTTGACTTTGGGTAAAATATTGCCATCACGGTTGTCGTCAGTAATCAGGTAGAGGCCGGAAATCATCGGTAATCCTTTGCACCTGGGTTGCTTTGGCGTGTTGATAAAGCTGGTTTTTTCGCGTGAAAAGAGGGTAGAAATAACACAGTATGCAACACTAGCAGCTGTAAACCTTGGTGTCAACTAATCTCTAGCGGTTTCTTTTGTCGGTAAGGGGAGGATTTTGCGATCTGATGACTTTTTCACCAATAAATAATACCGATAATACCGGCGACGTCATGGCTTTGCGACAAAACCCATCCGCCGACCAGGTTGGCCGACCGACCTGGGCTGATATCGATCTGGCAGCGCTACTGCATAACCTGGGTCAGGTCAATGCCTTACTCCATCCGAAACAGCGGGTGATGGCGGTTGTCAAGGCCGACGCTTATGGTCATGGTGCGGTGCCGGTCTGTAGAACCTTGGTCCGCGCCGGGATTATTGATTTTGCTGTGGCCACTCTCGAGGAAGCCCAGGCTCTTCGCCGTGCTGGAGTTGATACGAATCTGCTTGTCCTGGGGGGCTGTTTTCCTGGACAGGAAGAAGGTTTTATCCGCGATGTCTTGATGCCCGCTCTCCTTGACCTCGAAACTGCAGAGCGTTTGAACAGGGTTGCGGTTCGCAGGCGACAACAGATCAGTGTTCATCTTAAAGTCGATAGCGGAATGGGGCGCGTAGGTTTTACTCCGGCACAGCTGCAGTTGGCTTTACCACGCTTAAAAGAAATGCCGGGGTTGGTGATTCAGGGGCTGATGTCCCACTTTGCCTGTGCCGATGAGCCTTGTTCTGAGGTTTCAACGGAACAACAACATGTTTTTTATGACATGATTGATCTGGTGCGTACCAGCGGTATCAACCCGGTTGAATTTCATCTCTCCAACAGTGCCGGTATCTCCGGCCGCTATTGCTCTGAGTGTACCCTGGTGCGCCCGGGTATTATGCTCTATGGCGGACTGCCGGGGGATGATTTTGCCGCCACTCTCGATCTGCGCCCGGTCATGCATCTGCGTAGCTGTATTGCTCAGTTACGTGAACTTCCCGCCGGCAGTGGTATCTCTTATGGCCATCAGTATCGTGCTGAGCGGCCCATCCGTGTGGCGGTTTTGCCTATTGGCTATGCCGATGGTTACAATCGGTTGCTGAGCAATGTCGGTCACGGCATTGTTCGGGGTTGCCGGGTTCCAGTGGTTGGGCGGGTCTGTATGGACTGGATCATGCTTGATGTCAGCACTGTTGCTGATGTCGCTATCGGTGATCCTGTGACCCTGCTGGGTAGTGCCCATGGGGTAACCATCAGCGGCGACGCGATGGCAGCGCAATTGGATACGATTTCGTACGAGGTTTTTTGCCGTATTGGTGCCAGGGTGCCACGTCGCTACCTTCCCTCTGTCTGAAATCGGTTGTCAGTATGCGTTCAACCATGTTAATAAATCGACCTTTCTGCACTGTAGCTATCCAGCTCCGATCTGGTGCTGAGCAGATCCTCTGCATTTAACTGATGTGCAGATATCAGCAGCGTGAATGCTGTAGAAACTTCTTGTTGATATTGACGTTAATCCACACTATTCCCTAATAGAAAAAACAGAGAAAGGAACCAGGATGGCTGTCATCAAACGCGCACTTATATCAGTATCTGACAAGGCCGGGGTTGTTGATTTTGCCCGAGCACTGAATAGCGACTACGGGGTAACGATTCTCTCTACCGGCGGAACGGCCAGACTGTTGCGTGAAGCACAGATTCCGGTGACCGACGTATCTGAATATACCGGTTTTCCCGAAATGATGAACGGTCGGGTCAAGACCCTGCACCCCAAGGTTCACGGTGCGTTGCTGGGGTTGCGTGACAATTCCGAACATGTTGCCGCTATGGAGCAGCATGCCATTGAGGCGATTGATCTGGTGGTCGTCAATCTCTACCCCTTTGAAGCGACCGTGGCCCACCCTGACTGCACCCTCGAGGATGCCATTGAAAATATCGATATCGGTGGCCCGAGCATGCTGCGCAGTGCTGCTAAAAATAACCGTTCGGTCACCGTTCTGGTCGACCCGGCAGACTATGGGACGGTGCTGGGTGAATTGAAATCTGGCGCCGGCACGGTGGCGGAACAGACGAATTTCCGTCTCGCCGCCAAGGCTTATCAGCATACTGCTGCGTATGATGGTGCCATATCCAACTGGCTTGGCCAGCGTACCAGTGGAGAAGTAACGGACTTCCCGGCCAGTTTGACTCTGCAATACCAGCACAGTCAGGGAATGCGCTACGGCGAAAATCCCCATCAGCAAGCGGCTTTTTACGTGGAGAAGGGGTTCAGTGAGGCCTCGGTGGCGACAGCCAGACAGTTGCAGGGGAAAGAACTCTCATATAACAACATTGCTGATACTGATGCGGCACTGGAATGTGTTAAACAGTTTGACGGCACCCCGGCTTGCGTCATCGTCAAGCATGCCAACCCATGTGGGGTCGCCATTGGTGCCAATCTGCTGGAAGCTTATCGCAAGGCGTTTTCCACTGATCCGGAGTCAGCTTTTGGCGGCATTATTGCCGTTAATGGCGAACTGGATGCCGCGACGGCAAAGGCTATTGTCGATCAACAATTTGTTGAAGTGATTATCGCACCCAAGGTCGCTGCCGAAGCGGTGGCCGTTGTCGCCGCAAAGAAAAATGTCCGCTTGCTCGAGTGTGGTGAGTGGCCGACCGACAGCACGGCGCGGTTTGATTTCAAGAAAGTCCATGGTGGTTTGCTGGTGCAGGAGGCTGATCTGCAACTGAGTGCCGAGCTGAAGGTAGTGTCCCACCGTCAGCCGACAGACGACGAGATGCAAAATCTGGACTTCGCCTGGCGCGTGGCCAAATATGTCAAGTCCAACGCCATTGTCTATGGTAAGGACGGCATGACCATTGGTGTTGGTGCAGGCCAGATGAGTCGTGTCAATTCTGCGCGAATTGCTGCTATCAAGGCAGAACACGCCGGCTTGAGTGTCAGCGGTTCGGCCATGGCCTCCGATGCCTTCTTTCCGTTTCGTGATGGCATTGATAATGCCGCAGCCGTCGGGGTCACAGCAGTGATTCAGCCGGGTGGGTCGATCCGTGATGAAGAGGTGATTGCCGCTGCCGACGAACATGATATTGCGATGGTGTTTACCGGGATGCGCCATTTCCGTCACTAGGGGGCGATTCGCGAATCGCCCCTTGGGCTGCAGATAAATTGTCGCTACACGGACATAGTTGAAAGGAAGCAAAAACCATGAACATTCTGGTCGTTGGTGGTGGTGGGCGTGAACATGCGCTGGTCTGGAAAATTGCCCAGTCGCCACTGGTCGAAAAAATTTACTGCGCTCCCGGCAACCCCGGCATTGCCCAACTGGCCGACTGTGTTCATATCGATGCCGATGATATTGAAGGCCTGTGTGAATTTGCCCTGGCCGAGCGGATTGATCTCACCGTCGTTGGCCCCGAGGTTCCACTGACCTTGGGGATTGTTGATCATTTTCAGGCGGCGGGGCTGGCAGTTTTCGGTCCAACAAAAAATGCTGCGCAGATTGAGGGGAGTAAACGGTTTTCCAAAGAATTGATGGAGCGCCATCAAATCCCCACTGCGGCCTATCGCAGTTTTAACGATCATGGCGAAGCAGTGGCGTATGTCAAAGCGCAAGGCGCACCGATTGTTATCAAGGCTAACGGACTGGCTGCCGGTAAGGGGGTGGTCGTTGCCATGACAGAAGCACAGGCCCTTGCAGCTCTGGATGATATGATGCTGGATCAGGTCTTTGGTGACGCCGGCAGTTGTATTGTCATTGAAGAATTTATGGAAGGGGAAGAAGCTTCTTTTTTTGCCTTTACTGATGGCATATCAATCTTGCCCCTGGCATCATCCCAGGATCACAAGCGGGCTTTAGATCAGGATCAAGGCCCCAATACCGGCGGCATGGGAGCTTACTCACCGGCTCCGGTGGTTACAGCGGATCTTCATCAGGTGATTGTTGATACCATCGTCCGTCCGACCATTGAAGGGATGGCTAATGATGGCTGCCCATACAGTGGTATTCTTTATGTCGGTTTAATGATCAAGGATGGCAAGCCGCGAGTGGTGGAGTACAACGCCCGTTTCGGTGATCCCGAAGCGCAGCCCTTGTTGATGCGAATGAAATCAGATATTGTGCCGATCCTCAAAGCCTGTGCCGAAGGGAATCTTGATAATAAAACCATCGAATGGTACGACAAAGCGGCAGTTTGTGTTGTCATGGCCAGTGGCGGTTATCCGGCGGATTACCAGAAAACCCTGCCAATATCAGGATTAGAAGATGTTGCCGCTATGGAAGATGTCATGGTCTTTCATGCCGGTACCGGTTTGGAGCAGGGAAAGATCGTTAATCGTGGTGGCCGGGTTCTTGGGGTGACCGGTTTAGGATCAACCGTCGCTCAGGCAATCAGTAACGCCTACCGGGCGGTTGAAAAAATTTATTGGGACAAGGTTCACTATCGTCGGGATATTGGTGCCCGGGCACTACAACATGCAGAGACTGCAGGAGAAAAGAAATGACTGAAAAAAAGCCGTTGGTTGGTATTTTAATGGGTAGCGACAACGACTATGAAGTAATGGCAGAGTCCGGAAGAGCACTTAAACAATTTGGTGTGCCCTTTGAGATGATTGTTTCCAGTGCCCATCGTACTCCTGAGCGGACGGCCGATTATGTGCGTAGCGCCCGAGAACGCGGTATCCGGGTGTTGATTGCCGGTGCCGGAGCGGCGGCTCATCTGGCCGGTGTAGTCGCCGCAGAAACAACCTTGCCGGTGATTGCGGTACCCATCGATGCAACCTCGTTGCGTGGTCTTGATGCGTTGCTGGCGATGGTGCAGATGCCGGCCGGTATTCCAGTTGCCACTATGGCCATCGGCCCCGCCGGTGCACGGAACGCGGGACTCTTTGCCGTACGCATGCTGGCAACCACAGATTCCCGTTTGGAACAGAAACTCGACGAGTTCAAGCAGGAAATGGCTGATGGAGTCGTTAAAAAATCCGATCGATTGCAGGAAAAATTACGTGCAGATGGGCTGGTTTAGTGGACACTGTATACAATTTTATTGACATTGAGGGGACTGCTCGTTTAGATTAGCTGCGTATAGATGGTTTCTGCCATAGGGTTATTATCTTTTTTCAGGAGGAGCAAAAAATGAAGAAGCTTGCTTTATTGTTGGCTGTGGTTGCTGTTGTTAGTATGGCTGCTTATGCTATCGCTGCACCAAAAGAGGTTGTTTATGAAGTGAAAATGGGCAATGTAACTTTCAATCACGAAGCGCATTTAGCAACAGGTGATTGTGTTAGCTGCCATCACACTGGTGATCAGGTTTCCTGTAAGGACTGTCACACCAAAACCAGCAAACCTAATAGCAAAGACGCTTTCCATGGTCAGTGCATCGATTGTCACAAAGAAAAGGGCGCTGGTCCGGTCAAATGTACCGAGTGCCATATTCGTTAAGCTGAGCTAGTCAGCCCGATCTACAATGTTGTTATTCCAAGCCAGCCTGGCTTTAGTTCAGGCTGGCTTTTTGCGTAGATGAATAAAAAAACTGATACTCTTGATCAATTGATGCCCGGAAATTTTCACTTGTGGCAAGCAGAGCGTGGTCATCGTTATTCAATCGATGCCATTCTGCTGGCACGTTTTGTTCGTCTGGAAAAATGTCGTCAGATTGCTGATTTGGGAACGGGAAATGGAGTGCTGCCGTTGTTGCTGGCACATTTGGGTGGCGCTGAGAAAATTTACGGTTTTGAGCTGCAACCGGGAATGGTGCAACGGGCCCGGCATAATATCGAAATCAATCGGATGGGAAAACGGATCAGCATCCATGAAGGAGATGTCCGCCAGATTGACGGGCTCTTTCCAGGCACTACCATCGATCTGGTTGTCAGTAATCCGCCGTATCGGTCGACGGTCAGTGGTCGAATTGCCCCCGATGATGAGCGTGCTCTGGCGCGGCATGAGCTGGCTGGCAGTATCGGAGACTTTGTGGCAGCAGCAGACTGGTTGTTAAAGCCGGGAGGCCGATTTACTGTCATCTATCTGGCCGAAAGGCTTAAT
Source organism: Deltaproteobacteria bacterium (assembly GCA_018399135.1). Lineage (GTDB taxonomy): Bacteria > Desulfobacterota > Desulfuromonadia > Desulfuromonadales > Geopsychrobacteraceae > Pelovirga. The sequence goes on from JAGYPB010000008.1 coordinate 59,629, forward strand.
GCCCTGTTTGCTGCCATGACCCGGGCCGGGATCGAGCCTAAACGATTGCGGATGGTTCACGCGACTGCCAACAGCTCTGCCCGGTTAGTTCTGATTGAAGGGGTTAAAGGGGGACGGCCGGGACTGCAGGTCGAAAAGCCACTGGTTCTGTATGTCGACAGTCAGGCCAAGCGTTGTTATACTGACGAGGTTGAGCAGATGTATCGCAGTGCCGAAGCATAAAGTCAGGAATCACGTTTTCTATGAAGTTTTGCCTGCAAACAGAAGAGTCGTCGCAGTTCCTGTTGAAGCTCGGGATTTTCAATATGTTCTACCAGTTGGTCAATGTGGGAGCGTTCAGCGTTACTGAGTTTGATGTCTTCGATGGGCGGGGACTTTTGAGGTGCTTTTCCGACTTGAGTGGTCGCTGCTGACTGACCGGTCTTGCGCAGGTAAAGGTCAGTAATGCCGGCTTTTGGTACCTGTTCCTGGATCTTGGCAAGGATCTGGGTTTTCATCATTTGCAGTTGCTGCATCCAAACCGGATGATCGACTGCAATTTCCAGAACCCCTTTGCGCAATCGTAATGGTCTTGCCCGTGCCGCTATCTGATCGCCGACAATTTTATCCCAAACTAACCAGGCTTGATGACGATTGATCTGTTCTCCAAATCCGGGTTTGCCGAGCATTTCTTTAAGCAGGCTGCTAACGCTTTGGGCCTGTTTGAGCCGGGCGCGCTTGCTGTTGTTCATGGTTGCGTCCGGCGCCACATCCAGCCGCCAAGAATCTGGCCGCCGGCAGCGCAGATCAGGGTGACCGGAATCCAGTGCCAGCTGAAACCATAAAACTGACGGACTATAACCAGTACCGGGATAGAGGCATGGATGTAAAAAATCCAGCGCAGAGAATATTTTGGCACATTCTCGCGAAGATAACCTAATGGAAGATTACCGACGAAGGAAATTGAAAGAAGGATAATGAGTGGTAACATCTGGTGATCGAGCAACAAGGGGATTCCTTCTACCGTGTTTTTGTCAACTATGTTGCAATCTTACTGCGCACATTAAGGAACTGTCAATTAATCAAGGTCAGCTTGTAAATTGTTCCTTGCGCCGACAATGCAAACATGGCACTATGCGCGACCGGATGGGGGCCTGTCAATCATCAATTTGTTGAGGTGCCGTGGTTAAAGAAGGGGATTGTGTTGCCGTTTTTCATTCGGTTCACCGGGTGTTGAAGGCTGAGAAGGTGTTGAAAGAAGCCGGTATGGCTTTCACTCTGATTCCAGCCCCACGACAACTCAGCGCGGATTGTGGGTTGGCCTTGTGTTTCTCCCCGTTTGAGCGTTCCGGAGTAAGTGAGTTGCTCGAGGCCGCAGGAGTGGGGATAGCCGAACTCTGGGTGATGCACTCCGGCAACTATACGCATATTGTCTAACGGAGTTTTGTCTTGACAAATGGGGATGATAAATTTTACTTTTACTCTTTTGTGAGTTGAAGCGACAGGTTGTATGTTCGATAATCTTTCTGACAAGCTTGATGCCGTCTTTAAGAAGCTGCGTGGCCACGGGCGGTTAACCGAAAAGCAGATCAAAGAAACCATGCGTGAGATTCGCCTGGTTCTGCTTGAGGCCGATGTAAATTTCCGGGTTGTCAGGGATTTTGTTGCCAGGGTCAGTGAGCGCGCAGTGGGACAGGATGTCCTCAAGAGTCTGACGCCCGCGCAACATGTGATAAAAATTGTTCGAGAAGAGCTGGCGCGCCTGATGGGTGAAGGGGAAGATAACTCCCTGAAGCTGGCTGCCAAGCCTCCTGTTTCGTTGATGCTCTGCGGGCTGCAGGGCGCCGGTAAAACAACCAGTTGTGGCAAGCTGGCACTCAGGTTGCGGCGGGATAAACGTAATCCGTTGCTGGTGCCTGCGGATGTTTACCGTCCGGCGGCCATTGAGCAGCTGAAAACTCTGGGTCGTCAATTAGGGATTGAGGTTTTCGACTCGTCGGTCGAAGACAACCCGGTTGATATCTGTACCCGTGCCCATCGTTACGCAGAGCTTAATGGCTTTGACACAATTATTTTCGACACTGCCGGTCGTCTGCATATCGATGCTGAGTTGATGGGTGAGCTCAAAGGGATAGTTCAGGCGGTTACTCCGCAGGAAATCCTGTTTGTCGCAGATGCCATGACCGGCCAGGATGCGGTAACGGTGGCGGCAAGTTTTAATGAGCAGCTCCCTCTGACCGGTGTTGTCCTGACCAAGATGGATGGCGACGCCCGTGGTGGCGCGGCACTGTCGATTCGTGCAGTAACAGGCAAGCCGGTCAAGCTGGTCGGAATGGGGGAAAAACTCGATGCGCTTGAGGTTTTCCACGCCGATCGCATGGCTCAACGCATCCTTGGTATGGGGGATGTCTTAAGCCTGATAGAAAAAGCCCAGGAAGCCGTCGAGGCAGATGACGCCGCCGCCATGGAAGCCAAACTGCGTAAGGATGGTTTCACTCTGGAAACCTTCCTTGAGCAGATGCAGATGGTCAAAAAGATGGGGTCGATGGATTCGCTGCTGAAGATGATTCCAGGTGCCGGCAAAATGATGAAGCAAGCTCCAGGGATGCAGTTACCGGAAAAGGAAATCCAGAAAATTGAAGCCATTATCCGCTCGATGACGGCACGTGAACGGATGGATCATCGGATTTTGAACGGATCGCGCCGCTTGCGTATCGCTAAGGGTAGCGGTACCCGGGTGCAGGACGTCAATCAGTTGTTAAAACGTTTTGTTGAAGCACAGAAAATGATGAAGAAGATGCAGAAGATGGGTCCTAAAGGGCTCAAGGGGATGCTTGGTCGTGGTGGTCAGCTTCCATTTTAAATAGTTTATATACCGCCAATAATTCATATGAAACACCAGGAGGACAGACAGCATGGCAGTAAAAATCAGGCTCGCCCGCGGTGGCGTCAAGAAAAAACCAGTTTATCGGGTTGTTGTAGCCGATGAGCGTTTTCCACGGGATGGCCGGTTTATTGAAGCATTGGGGCAGTACAACCCGCGCCTGGAGAATTCTCTGGTTGATTTCAAGGAAGAGCGTGCGCTGGAGTGGCTGCAGAAGGGCGCCCAGCCTACCGATACGGTTCGCAGATTGTTGCGTCTTTCCGGTGTCTGGGCAAAATTCAAAGGTCAGTCAGCGGCACAAGCCTGATTCTTTTTGGCTGTGCTGATCATGGGGTGGCATGTTGATTGGCTCTGAATATCAACCGGTCGATCAGGAGGCTCTGCTCCATATAGCAGATATTGTCGGCACTCACGGCCTGCGTGGTGATCTGAAAGTGCGAGCACACTCAGGTGATCCTTCGGTGCTGTTGACGGTTGCTGAAGTCACGCTGGAAACACCAACCGCTGCGGTCATTGTGACACCGGTCAGTCGTCAGGTTCCCCACAAGGGGGTGGTGTTGTTGCGTCTTAAGGGGGTTGACAGTATTGAGCTGGCTGCGCCATTAGTTGGCAGCAAGGTGAAAATCCCGGAGTCGGCTCTACCAGAGCTTGACGATGATGAATATTACTGGGAAGACCTGGCTGGAATGCGGGTAGTTGACCGTCATTATGGTGATCTTGGCCGTCTGGTGAGAATGTTCACTACCTCTGCGCATGACACCTATGTGGTTGAGGGAACTTACGGCGAAGTGCTGATTCCGGCAGTCAAAGAGTTTGTTGTAACGATTGACCTGGAGCAGGGGGTTGTCGATGTTGATTTGCCTGCAGGGCTGGTGTCGGAACACGAATGATTTTTCATGTTGTCACCTTGTTTCCGGAAATGCTCGAATCGCCATTGCGCGAGAGCATTCTCGGTCGGGCTTTAAAACAGGGGTTAATCGAGGTTGAAAGCCACAATCTGCGAGACTGGGCTGAAGGTAAACATCTGGCCTGCGATGATGCCCCTTATGGTGGTGGCGATGGGATGGTGCTGAAACCCGAGCCTTTGTCTCGAGCGGTTACTGCACTGAAACATCGCACCCCGAACGCCAAAGTCTTGCTGATGTCGCCTCAGGGTGTCCCCTTTGGGCAACAGCACGCACAGCGTTTAGCGACCGAAGAGGGGATCATCTTTCTGTGCGGACGTTATGCCGGATTTGATGAGCGGGTTCGCGCGACGCTGGTGGATGAAGAGTTTTCCATTGGCGATTTTGTTCTAACCGGTGGTGAGTTGCCGGCCCTGGTGATGATTGATGCCATTGCCCGCCATATACCTGGAGTCCTTGGCTCAGCAGATAGCGTGACAAGCGACTCTTTTACCGATGGTTTGCTGGAGTACCCCCAGTACACCAGACCCCCGGTTTTTAATGGTGTTGCCGTGCCGGATGTGTTGCTTTCGGGTGACCATGGCCGGATCAACACCTGGCGCCGTGAGCAGCAGTTGTTGCGCACCATGCTGCGTCGCCCCGATTTATTGGAAAAGGCCGATCTCAGTGCTGACGATCGCCGTATGCTTGAGGCATTAGTTAGCGTAGCTGACAGGTCTTAATAAATGAATACTGTCGAAAGACAAGATATGTATTATTATTCAGGAGGATAAGGCATGAACATCATCGATAGATTAGAACAAGAGCAGCTCCGCAAGGACGTCCCCCACTTCAAAGCGGGCGACACCCTGAAGGTGCACGTTAAAATCACCGAAGGGGACAAACAGCGGATTCAGGTGTTCGAAGGCGTTTGTATCAAGCGTGTCAACAGCGGTCTGGGTTCTTCATACACCGTGCGCAAGATCTCCGGCAGTATTGGCGTCGAAAGAATCTTTCCGCTACATTCACCGAGCATTGAAAGAGTCGATCTAGTGCGGGTTGGTAAAGTCCGCCGCGCCAAGCTCTACTACCTGCGCAACCTGCGTGGTAAGGCTGCACGGATTGCAGAAAAGCGTACCGCTTGACTCCGGATCAACAGCTCTAAAAGCCTCCAGCGCTAAAGCTGGGGGCTTTTTTGATGAAGGTGGCGACCAGAATGACACCTTTAAGTTTGTTTGACTCCCCATCGCTTACGGCATTGGAATTCGAAGCGCGGGCGCGAGAGCGCGGTTTTCAATCCGTAGCTGGAATCGATGAGGCTGGACGCGGGCCTCTGGCTGGCCCAGTCGTTGCTGCTGCAGTGATTTTACCCGAGCACTTTTCCCTGCCTGGTTTGACCGATTCCAAAAAACTCAGTGAACGCCGCCGCCAGTCCCTTTATCCGGAAATCTGCCATCAAGCACGAGCTGTCGGTATTGGTGTTGCTTCCATTGAAGAAATTGATCTTCTGAATATTCTCCAGGCGACCCTGCTGGCCATGACTCGAGCGGTAGGCCGCTTGTCTCAACCTCCTGATCATTTGTTGATTGATGGTATCTCTGCTGTCCCTTTAAATCTGTCGCAACAATGTATCAAGCAGGGGGATAGTCGCTCCCTTTCCATTGCTGCCGCCTCAGTAGTGGCCAAAGTCATTCGCGATCGGATCATGCTCAGTTTCCATCGCCAGTTGCCCGCCTACGATTTTGCTTCCCATAAAGGTTACGGAACGCTTCAGCACCGGGCGGCCATCGCTGAGTTTGGGCCATCACCTCTTCATCGTAAAACCTTCGCCGGTGTCAAGGAGTACCTCAAGTGACGGAACAGCGCCTGGCTTTGGGAGCCTATGGTGAAGATGTTGCGGCTGACTATTTGCGTGAACAGGGGTATTCATTGCTGGAACGTAATTTTCGTTGTCCCTTGGGGGAAATCGATATTATTGCAAAAAAACACCTTGATCTGATTTTTGTTGAAGTAAAAACCCGTCGTAGTACCCTGTTCGGACTGCCGCAGGATGCCGTCGGAGCACATAAGCAGCGGCAGTTGATTCGCAGCGCCCAGTGGTATCTGAAAAAGCCGGGAATCTCACGCCAGCACCCGCGTTTTGATGTGATAGCGATTCTGGTGCGCCCAGGCCAGGCGCCGGAAATCAATCATATCCCGAATGCCTTTACTTTAGGTAGCTGAAGGTTTTTTTCCGCTAAGGAGTGTCCATCAATGACCAACAAAATAAAGTCCGCGGCAATTGATCCACGCTCCCATGGGTTTGTCCGGGTCGCTGCGGCCACGCCGGAACTGCACCTCGCTGACCCTGATGCCAATTTAGATGAAATATGTCATCTCGCCCAGCGTGCCGCCGAACAGTCCTGTTCCCTGGTGGTGTTTCCTGAGTTGAGTCTGACCGGTTACAGCTGTGGCGATCTGTTTTTTCAGGAGGTGTTACAGCGCCGCGTTGTGGATGTGTTGTTTGCCCTGAAAGAATGGACGACAACCGCAGATATTGCCGTTGTAGTTGGTCTTCCCCTGGCGGTCTCAGGGCGACTGTTCAACTGTGCGGCGCTGATCAGTGGCGGTAGCATACATGGACTGGTGCCCAAGACGCATCTGCCCAACAGCGGAGAGTTTTATGAGCAGCGCTGGTTTTCTTCGGCGCGCGATGCCAATTGTTCAAGCGTCACTCTGGGAGGTGTTGAAATCCCCTTTGGTACCGATCTGCTTTTTGCTGCACTGGATGATCCTCAGATGATGATCGGTATCGAGCTGTGCGAAGATCTGTGGGCGGTAAAGCCACCCAGTGGTGATCAGGCGCTGGCCGGTGCCAGTCTGTTGCTGAACCTGTCAGCCAGTCCGGAGATTCTCGGTAAATATGAATATCGTCGTAACCTGGTGGCCTCACAGTCGGCACGGTGTCTGGCCGCCTATGTCTATGCCGGTTCAGGGCCGGGCGAATCAAGTACCGACCTGGTTTTTTCCGGTCATTCCCTGATTGCTGAGAATGGCCAGATTTTTGCCGAGACAAAGCGTTTTTCCTTTGAAAGTCAACTGGCCGTTGCGGATGTTGATATGGCTCGACTGCAGAGCGAACGCCAGCGCAATCGCCCTTTTGCTGAAAGTGCCCCCGCTGACGCCTACCGAGTGGTTCCATTCCCTTTGCCCAGGCGCGCCATCTCCCGGTTGTTGCGGCCGTTGACGCGAGCCCCTTTCGTTCCGCCAGACGCTGCCGAGCGCAAGGAGCGCTGTCACGAGATTTTTCAGATCCAGACCAGCGGATTGGTCAAGCGCCTGCGTCATACGGGATCCAGGGCAGTTGTTATCGGCCTCTCCGGCGGTCTTGACTCCACCCTGGCGCTGCTGGTGACGGTCAAAGCCTATGATCTTGCCGGCCTGGCGCGTGAGGGGATTGTGGCGATCACCATGCCCGGATTTGGAACTACCAGCCGAACCCGCCATAATGCCGAGAGACTCGCAGCGCAGTTGGGAGTGACGCTGCGAACCATCCCGATTCATGCGGCAGTGGAACAGCATTTTGATGATATTGGCCATGATTCTCAAAACCACGATGTGACCTACGAAAACAGCCAGGCACGGGAACGTACCCAGATTCTGATGGATGTCGCCAACCAGGTTTCCGGCATGGTGATTGGTACCGGTGATCTGTCGGAATTGGCTTTGGGGTGGTGTACCTATAACGGTGATCATATGTCCATGTACGCAGTCAACAGTGGGGTGCCCAAAACCCTGGTTCGCTATTTGGTGCAATGGTGTGCTGACGAGGAATTCAGTGGTGAAACCTCAACCGTGTTGCACGATGTTTGCGCCACGCCCATTTCCCCGGAGTTGTTGCCCCCGACCGCTGATGGCGAAATCGATCAGTTGACAGAGCAGGTGATTGGTCCCTACCTGGTGCATGATTTCTTTCTTTACCAGGTGATAAGGATGCACTACCCACCGCAGAAGGTGTTGATGCTGGCCGAACAGGCCTTTGCTGAAGACTACTCGCACACTCAGTTGATCGACTGGTTGAAGCAGTTCTACCGGCGCTTTTTCAGTCAGCAGTTTAAACGCTCCTGTCTGCCTGATGGCCCCAAGGTTGGTACCGTAGCCCTGTCGCCGCGTGGTGACTGGCGCATGCCGAGTGATGCACCGGCTACCCTGTGGATCAGTCAACTGGAGCAGTTACCGTGAGCGGAGCCCTCTATGTTGTGGCAACCCCCATTGGTAATCTCGAAGACATGACCTATCGGGCGGTGCGGATTCTGGGTGAGGTGGCCTTGATCGCCGCCGAAGACACCCGGCATAGCCGCAAACTGCTGACTCACTATGGAATTAACACCAGGCTGATTTCGTATCACGATCACAACGAAAAAGGGCGCGCCGAACAACTCCTGATTCGTCTTAAAAATGGCGAAAATATCGCTCTGATCAGCGATGCCGGTACCCCCTGTATCGCAGACCCAGGTTATGAACTGGTGCAGCGCTGCCACCTTGAAGGGATTGCGGTCGTGGCTGTGCCCGGCTCTTCGGCGGTGATTGCCGGATTATCCATTGCCGGTTTGCCGACAGAGGGGTTCCGTTTTCTCGGGTTTTTACCGGCCAAGGTCCAGGCCAGACGTACGATGCTTGAGGGCTGCAGCGCTGAAACTGCGACCCAGGTGATGTACGAAGCCCCGCACCGGCTACTGGCGACATTGTCAGATATTGTTGATATCTGTGGTAGTGAATGTAGGGTTGCTATTGCACGTGAATTGACCAAACGTCACGAAGAACTGTTTGCCGGAACAGTACAAGAAGCCCTGGCTCGCTTTTCTGACCGGGATGGAATAAAGGGCGAATTGGTCATCCTGCTGGCGCCCGCACCCCGGCAGACACCGGAGATGACGATCACAGAGCAATTACTCCACTTGCGCCGGACTACTGACCTTAACTGGAAAGAAATCGTCAAGCAGGTCGCGCGTGATCATCGTGTCGCCGGTAGCGAGGTTTATCGGGAGTCATTGCCGCTGCGTGAGGGTTGAAGCCAGTGGGGGAACAGGGTCTAAATTGATTCAGTGCCCGTGCTAGGAAGGATGACTAACGTTGCTTAAATACTTAAAAAGTTATCGGGCTTTTTTTGAAAACTCTGCCGATGCGATGCTTGTTATTGCACATGGTGAGTTTGTTGAATGCAATTCTGCGGCAGTTAAGATGCTCGGTTGTAGTTGTAAAGAAGAGCTCATAGGTGCCCCGCCATGCAAATTGTCTCCAGAGTTTCAGTTGGATGGGCGCTCATCCCGCGAAAAGTCTCTTGAAATGTTGAATATTGCGCAAGAGCAGGGAAATCATCGCTTCGAATGGAACCATATTCGCAATGACGAGGAGGTCTTTCCGGTGGAGGTCTCTCTTACCAGGGTTGAAGCTGACGGGGGCTTGGAGTTTTTTACTGTCTGGCGAGACATCACTGAACGTAAGCAGGTCGAGGCCGCCATGGTGGAAAGTGAAGAAACCTATAAGACTATCCTGATGGCTTCGCCCGACGATATTACCATCGCCGACCTTTCGGGGCGCCTGCTGATGTTTTCTGATGCTGCGACAAAAATGTTTGGCTATGATCGGGAGGAAGGTCCCGGCAAGACGATTTTGGATTTTATTGATTCTGAAGACCATGAAATGGCGCGTGTTAATATGGAGAAAATGATGCAAGAAGGTCATTCGGGTCCCAATGAATACCGCGCTATCCGCAAAGATAGATCCTGTTTTGATATTGAGGTTAATAGCGCCCTGATTCGGGATTGCCAGGGAAATCCTTTTCGGATGGTTCTGATTGCCAGGGATATTACCCACCGCAAGAAGGCAGATCAGAAAATTCAGGAACTGGTCCTCCAGCTTGAGGTTGAAAGGGATTTGGCCCAACGAAATTCATTGACGGACAACCTCACGGGCTTGTTGAACCGGAGGTTTTTTGATACGACCTTGCAGGCTGAATTTTCCAGACACAAAAGAACAGGTTCGCAACTTTCCCTGATCATGATCGACGTGGATTATTTCAAAAAGTATAACGATTATTATGGTCACCTTGAGGGTGATGATTGTTTACGACAGATTGCCAGAGCTCTTAAGATGGCGAGTGAGCGAGGTGCCGACCTTGTGACACGTTACGGTGGCGAGGAGTTCGCTGTCATTCTGCCCGATACCAACCGTCAGGGCGCGCTGGTCTTATCCGAACGCATCGCCGGATCCGTGCTGGAGTTAAAGTTACCCCATGCCGATTCTGATATCTCTGAGTGGGTCACGCTCAGTATGGGAGTTGCGTCGACAGCAGATCAGGTCCTGGACAATGGTAGTCAGCTTGTCGAGCTTGCCGACCAGGCCATGTATCGTGCCAAAAAGAATGGTCGTAATCGCTGCGAGATATTCGTTCCTGGTTTAGAGTGAAGACAGCCTTCAGCGTGGAGGCAATGTTTTATGTGCAATTTCAAAGGTGGTGAATGACGTCTTCACCATGTTATAATGCCTTCAGTGAATGCAAAAGGAGGCAAGCTGATGGCTATGTTGACTGTTCGAAATCTTCCCGATGAAGTACATCGCGCGTTGCGTGTCCGTGCTGCCCGGCATGGGAAAAGCATGGAGGCGGAAGCGCGTGAAATCCTGAAGTCTGCCGTCACATCCGAAAGCCGGGTGAAGCTGGGCTCGTTGCTGGCTGATATCGGTCGCCAAGCACAGCTGAGCGAAGATGAAACCCTTGTTTTTGGGCACGTACGTGACAAGTCTTCGGCACGCCAGGTCGACTTCGAATGATTCTACTCGACACCAATGTCATTTCAGAGCCTTTACGCCCCACGCCAGACCCGAACGTCATTTCCTGGATTGATGCCCAGACCCTTGAGGCCCTTTATCTGTCGGCAATAACCTTGGCTGAGCTGCGTGCGGGTGTTGCCCTGCTCCCCGCAGGTAAACGCAAGGAAAGTCTGAACGAAAATCTTGAAACGCTGGTACTGCCGTTGTTTGCCAACCGAGTGCTGCCTTTTGATCAAAACTGTACGCAGGCCTATGCTGAGCTAATGGCCAAGGCGCGTGCTGCAGGTTTCAGTTTTTCTGCCGCTGATGCTTATATCGCCGCTATTGCCATCACCAATGGTTTTGCTGTAGCAACACGTGATACTGTCCCGTTTGATGCTGCCGGAGTGACAGTGATCAACCCGTGGTTGGTTTGATTGCATATCAAGAAGGTTTTTGCTTGATTGCAAGACGTGAACTATCCATTGTTCGTTAGTAACTATTCAGCTGTAGTCCTTGCGCAGGATCGGGGTTCCT
>JAGYPB010000080.1 GCA_018399135.1 Deltaproteobacteria bacterium
TCTGCACATAAGGTGGTTTGCCTTTCATCGTCATGTCAGGGGCTGTCTTCTCGCCACTTGTACTGCATTAATTTTGATAGCTTATTTGGCGGCCAACGATACTTTCCTACAAACCCTGGCCTACGAGAAACGCCCCTGATCTGGTGACCGGAGGCGTTCTGTGTTCAACAAGCGGAAATTATGAGACGATAGAGATACTTTCATCGTATGGAGAGGATTGCCTCAGTGTTTGTCAGTCGACTGCTAAAGCCAAGTATTACATAGTACATTGATCATCGTAACAAACCTGTCAAAATCTACCGGCTTGGTCAAATAACCATCAACGCCAAAGGCGCGTGCTTGTGAACGGTCTTCGACAGTTGATATGGAAGCCGGAAGACAGCCCCGAATGCAGCCGGAAATGGCGCGACGCCGGGTGGAAGAACTCACCGTACGCCTTGAAGCACGCAAGAATGAGCTGGAAGCGATGAAGAATATTGTTTCCAGTACTCCTGTGGTAATCGGCGGCGCACTGGTGATCCCCCAAGGGTTGCTGGATCTGCGCAAGGGGAGGACACCAACCCCCTCGGCAGATGCCCAATCACGTACCCGTATTGAATTGCTGGCCATGCAGGCGGTTATGACAGCCGAACAACAGTTAGGGCATCAAACCTTTGATGTCTCCGCCGACAAATGCGGCTGGGACATTACATCTCGCCCGCCGCGCAATGCCGATGGGTCGCTGCCCATAGATCGACATATTGAGGTCAAGGGGCGTGCCAAAGGGCAGACCACTATCACCGTCAGCCGCAATGAAATTATGTACGGGCTCAATCAGGCGGATAAATTCATGCTGGCGATTGTGATTGTGGATGGTGAGCAGACCGAAGGGCCATATTATGTCCGTCACCCTTTCACAGTTGAACCTGACTTTGCTGTGGCGAGCATCAATTACCAGTTGAATGATCTGCTGGGCAAGGCGATGACGCCGGAACTATCGGCAGGTTGAGGTGTCGTAGGGAAAAATAGAGGCCCAACTGCAAAGGCGATAGGTATTAGTTCTGACATTGAGAGTATTGGACCTAATATTTTTATTGCTGTAGAGATCTAATATGTAGTGCATATTTGCATTATTTATGCAAATATAAACAAAAAACACAAAGAGAGAGTCGTTATGCTTATTGAGTTTTATGTTAAAAATTTCCGTTCCATTCGCGACGAAGCGTTATTTTCGATGGTAAAAGGCTCCGGAGTAGAGCTGGAAGCGTCTAATGTTTTGCACGTTGTCGATGCACCAGCCACCATAAATCCTCTATTACGTTCTGGAGCTATCTATGGTTCCAACGCGGCAGGGAAAACCAACCTTCTGCGAGCGATGGCGGCCCTACAAGGACTTGTTCTAGGTTCTCATCAACGAGGTCCTAACGAGCCATTGCCAGTAACACCATATCTGTTGAATAGCAGCTCGCGAAACCAACCTTCCGAATTTGAGATCCATTTCATCGTGGACAAAGTTCGCTACCAATACGGCATAACTGCTGATCATCACCGCATTCACGAGGAGTGGCTCTATGCCTTCCCCAAAGGCAAAGCGCAGAAATGGTTTCAACGTGAATCCGAGTCTAAAGGTCAAGCTTCACACATCAAGTACAGTGACTATTTAAAAGGAGAAAAAGAGCTATGGGAGCGAGTTACGCGCCCTAACGCATCTTTACTGGCCACTGCTGCGCAACTCAACAGTGAACAACTAACTCCCATTTATAACTGGTTTGCCAACAATCTGAAAATTGCCGTTGGCAAGCAGAGCTGGAATCAGCAACCACTTGTCACCATCAGCCTGCTAGAACAGCAACAACAGAAGAAGGTTCTTCAGTTTATGCAGGCAGCAGATTTTGCGATCTCAGACCTTAGTCTCAAGGAGATGGATGGCGATCACATCAATACAATTACACGTAATATGCCTCCCCCTTTGCGAGATATGTTAACCAGCCAGCTTGCTGGCTCCAAAAGCGTACAAATTCTGACACAGCACCAGACCGATGATGGCAACCGGGTTGAGATGGATTTAAGTGATGAGTCAGACGGAACACAAAAGATGTTTTGCTACGCTGGTCCGTGGATGGATACATTGGCAAACGGCTATGTCATGGTTATTGACGAGCTTCACGACAATCTTCATCCTCTCCTGGTTCAGTACCTCGTTGAAATGTTCCACAACCCGGAGCTAAACCGTCACGGTGCCCAATTGATCTTCACCACTCATGAAACATCAATTCTTAATCAGAACCTGTTTCGGCGTGACCAGGTCTGGTTTTGTGAAAGAGAACAGGATCAATCGACACGCATCTATCCCCTCAGTGATTTTGCGGTGCGCAAAGGAACGGAAAACATCGAACGTGGTTATCTTTCCGGTCGCTATGGTGCCTTGCCATTTTTGAACGCGATCACGGAAGAATTCGGACAGACTCATGGTGCGTAGTGCGAAATCAAGACAGCAGCAGCGCCGTCGCCCACCAAAATATGAGCCGCGAGATCGGATCTTGATCGTCTGCGAAGGGGAAAAAACAGAAAAGCTCTACTTTGAAGATGCACGACAATCACTGGGAATACACCGGGGTCAAGCGGTAGTTGAGGTTAAATCAGGGGAAGGCTCTAACCCGAAGAACATTGTCGAGACAGCCAAAAAATTAAAGACAAAAGCCGAACAGGAAGGGAACGCGTTTTCCTCGGTATATTGTGTTTTTGATCGTGACGAGCATGCACACTATCAATCCTCGATTGAACGGGCAGAAAAACTCAAGATTGTGAGCATCAAGTCTATTCCCTGTTTTGAATATTGGGTTTTGCTCCACTTTCGAGATCACGGCGCCCCTTATATGCGGACAGGCACACGCACTCCCTGTGAATGTGTTTATCGGGATGTAAAGGCCGAGTGGTCCGATTATACAAAAGGCCGTAAAAGGTTATTTACGGATCTCCAAGAACGACTTCCCGATGCCAAAAGCCGCGCGGTGCGACGTTTGAGTTCTGCCCGGCAGGATGGCTGCGATAATCCTAGTACAGAAATGCACCTGCTGTTGAATGCCTTGGAAGCTGCCTGATAATATGGTGGATGGATTTTGCTGATAACGCCTGGATAGTTTTGATCAGAATAACCAGGTCAACCCCACAAAGACGGGCAAAGCCCCCGCTTCCAACTGGAAACGGGGGCTTTATTAGGTACCCGCAACTAACAAAAGTCAGATTAGATCCTCAAGCGGGCATTATCTTTACGCAGATCCTTGAGCTTGAGGGTATGACCGGCATCATGGCATCCCATACAGGTCGGAGTCGCCTTGAGGTACTCATCATGACGTGCCTTGAAGTGCGGCAGCATCTCGACGATTTCTTCCGTCATATGACAAGCAACGCAGTTTTCATGGGTTTTCTCCAGATAACTGGGCAGATTGTCACGGTGTGGGTCAACCTGATCGGTCAGGGTCAGAAAGACCTTACGCATGCCGGCCGTTTTATCCTTGAACGCCCCTTTTGTGTGACAGGCAATACAGCCGATGTCAGGGTGCTGGCCATGATCCCAGGAAACCTTCTCGTAGGCATGACAGGTTACACAGAAATTATCCGTTGACGTCTTCGCGGCCAGTCCCCAGGTTCCGAGCAGAACCACTGCCAGGACAACCACGACCACGATCCAGACGATTGAGCTTTTTTGTTTCATAAATAACTCCCTTTCAAGGCAGAGGCGACACCGCCCCTGCCTCGACTGGTTAATCGATGTGGCATTGGTTGCGGCCTATTTGACTCTTTTGTAACCATTCCAGATCAGGTCAGCTTCGGGCAACAGGGGCAAATATCCCAACCAGGGGTGAGAGTCCAGATGGGTCTGGCTCTGCTGCAGTTTGCGACTGTGCTCCATGATCGGCGTTACCAACTCTTTGACTGGTTTATCCATCGCCTTGGCAATGGCATAATCAGTTGCCCGGATTGCCAGTTGGGTCGCGTCATCACTATACTGCTGGGAGAAAGCCAGGGTTTCGAGCGCCTTGCTCGGATTATGGAAACCGGCACTGTTCTCGGCCGAGACATAATCCCAGTACATCTGACCCTTACGTACCAGATCACGGGCTTCATTCAGGATAGTATTGTTTTGCGGAGACAGATTCGGATACTCAGAAGCCATACGCACCGCTTCGTGGGCACGAACCGATTTTTCCTGGGCAATCAACAGCTGTGTCCAGACTTTATCCTGATGGAAAACAACCCGATCTTTCATGAATTCAGGCGTCTTGTCACCATGGCACTCCATACAGGCACTCATGCCTTCATCACTTTTAAGTGGTGATGTCCAGTGGTGGGAAGAGATGGTAGCCGGACCCGACTTAACTCGTGGCATATGACAATCGGCACATGAAACGCCATTGGCGCCATGAATACTGTCATGGTACATCTCGTATTCAGGGTGCTGCATTTTGATCATCGGACTTTTGGATACACTGTGGTTCCAGTCAACAAACTCGCCCTTGAAACCATCCCGTTCCGGCTGACCGTTACTGTAGTATTCCCACATATCAGCTGGATTCATCCCCTCGTCCCAGGGGAAATGGGGTTTGGCAGCAACACCGTGAACACCGGTCTCAAAATAGTATTCAACGTGACACTGGGCACAAACCAGGGAACGCATTTCATCCCGGGAAGCCTCGCGCCAATCCTTACCTTGACGTTTCAGGGCATCGTCCAAAGGAACGCTGGTAATTGCCAGGCGGAAGTTATTTTCCTGGTCATGACAGTTGGTACAACCGATGGAGTTCATCTTACCGTCATGCGCTGGACGATAATGATGAAATTCAGATTTCCAGAAGTCATCGCCAAAGGCGTTCACATAGTCAGGAATAGTATTGGTTTTACAGTTCAGACAGGTTGCCGGCAGACCAGCTTTTTCGCTGTAACGGTTGATCCGGTCAATCTTGAATACATCATCAATGGCGTAGGTATGGCCGCGAGCGCGATCATACTGATAGCTGAACGCATAGCCGAGCCACAGGTTTTTCAGATAAGGCTGACAATGCTTGAACCCTTCTGGTAACGGGCTGAGACAGTCATGCTTGCGATGGGGGACAGACCCATTATATTCGGTCATCTGGGTGTCGTCGTTGTTTTTCTGATAAGACTGATACTGGGGCAGATTCTTGAATTTCAGAGTATCTTGATGGCTTACATCAACCTTCTGAACCGCATCAAATGTAATTTCGGCATAACCGATGGAACCGGCAGCCAGAAGCAGCATGGCCGTTAACGCAATAAGTTTTTTCATCGTTACCTCTCTTTAGAAAAATGATCATTTAGTACGTGGCAGTAATAGACGCCTTAACTCAGCACGAAATCATCACCTCCTTGTCATGAATTTGTGCGTCCTTTTTACTGGTGATGGAATCCTGATCATCAGCATACCGATATCGATGTAAAGGTGATGTAAATGTTATTAACAAAATGGCAACAATCTTCCAGGACGAAGTCACACAGCCGAGGGGAACCAATGCTTTATACTTTTCAGCATATCTGCTGAACTACCTGAAACGAAAGCCCAGGGTAGGTTGCTTATGATTATCTGGACAAGCGTCAATACAGATCCCGCAATTATGACACATAGGATTATCCCCTTCGGTCATGGGGTTGATCTGCATCGGGCAACTGCGGATACAGGTGTGGCAACTGCGGCACTCAAGCTCTATCTTTTTCACCTTAAGCCCTCTGCGCCCCTGAAACAGTGACAGAAAGCTGCCGGTCGGACAGAACAGTCGGCACCAGTATTTAAAAAAGAAAAATTCTAAAACCAGAATGAACAGAATAAAAACCAACTCGAAGGATACTGTTCGAAACTTCACCAGGATAAGTGCTTGCGAGGAAATAATCCCTGGCGCTGACACCAGATTCAACAAAGGGATCCCGGCAATACCGGCCAACAGCAGTCCCACTCCAAGCACCAGATAACGAATAATATTCTGTCTTGAGGTGCTGCCTTCACGGTAACGGCCGGTAAAGGGTTTGATTCCGAATACCGACAATCGGCTGCGCCCCCATGCAACAGCTTCGGTGAAAAGGTAGTAGGGGCAGAACCAACTACACCAGACCCTGCCAAACAACACCACCAGAAATACCGGAACAACCATGGAAGCCAGCATGATCAGAGAGATGGTACGCGATGTGAACATCGCCTGGAAAACAGCGAGCGGATCAGCCAAAGCAACATCGCCGATATCCATAGAGTAGAAAGTGCCCTTAACAAATGTGATTTCGTAAAGATTCAACAGCGGAATGATGAAAATCGCCAGCAATGTCAGCAACTGAGCACAACGACGATAAAAGCCGATCCGCTGAAACATCTATTCCCACCCTTCCATCGAACCGTCCGTACTGAAATCGCTCTTGAATTGAGGGGTCTCTCCAAAGGTGGAAATTTGCTCCTTACGCTCCAGCAATTCTTCTCCGGAGACTGCTCCGCGGTCACCTTCAGGCTGGCTTTGGCGCACGCGGTTACGACGATAATAGTACCCGGAACTCTTTTCATCGATCATGCCCGTCGGCACAACATTCACAGCACGCCTGGGCTGGGTCGGACACTTTTCCACACAAATGCCGCACCCAACGCACTCTTCGGTTATCACCGGCAGTAAAAATTTTTCCATGACGATCGCCTTATCCCTTAACGGGCAAGCGTTGAAACAAGTGTTACAGATGGTGGCCATGCCGGTCACCTTTCCGCTTTCTTCTTCTTTGACATAGAGATAGTTAAGACACAGATCCTGATCGATGACCGCCTTGCCAATAGCGACCTCCTCGCCTTTTCTCAAACTGGTGTCAAGGGCGCCGGTCGGACAGACTGGCGGACATTTCATACACAGATAGCAGGCTTTATCTTCGGCGTAGATGTAGGGCGTACCGATCTGCAGACTGGCGTAAATATCAGCTCGCCGGATGGAATCATAAGGACATATTTCTATGCAGCGGGAACAGCGGATGCACAGCTCCATAAAATGATCTTCAGCCACTGCCCCCGGGGGTCGCAAACGGTTCAGACGAAAGAACCCTTTGAAGGGATTCTGATTGAGTCGCTGGCGCAGGGCCTCAACAAATCCCATCAGTGGAAGTTTTTACCACCTGACATTTTACCGATCCCGCGCAAATCGGGTTTTTTTCCTGTCGCGCGGATTTCTTCAACCTCTTCTTCATAATTAAAATAATGATGGGCCACATCCTGAA
>JAGYPB010000081.1 GCA_018399135.1 Deltaproteobacteria bacterium
GCGGCAAAGGACGACTAATGGCCCATAGTTCAACGATTTTTAAAGCCAGCCTGCAAATCTCCGACATGGATCGCAATTATTACGCTGAACACCTGTTGACCTTGGCGCGCCACCCCTCGGAAACGGACGAACGAATGATGGTGCGCCTGCTGGCCTTTGCCTTGCATGCTGATGAGCAACTGCATTTCACCAAAGGTCTGAGCACTGACGAAGAGCCGGATCTTTGGCAGATGAGTCTGACGAACGAGATCGAGCTGTGGATCGAGGTCGGATTACCGGACGAGCGCCGCCTGCGCAAAGCCTGCAGCCGGGCTAAAGGGGTTATTCTCTACCTTTACGGTGGCCGTGGTGCCGGTTTGTGGTGGCAACGTAATGCGGAGAAGTTACGTCGTTTCAGCTCTCTCAGCGTTATCGAACTACCTGAAATGGCCTGTAAAGAAATTACCGGTTTCGTTCAGCGCAACATGCAGCTTCAGTGCACCATACAGGATGGTGAAATATGGCTGACCAACGGAGAGTCAACCTGCAGTGTAACGCCACTGTTGCGTAAAGCGCCCATTGTAGAATGCTAAATGCTTTCGGTCACCAGGCTGAGGGGGTTCGTAGGCCAGGGTTTGTAAGAATCACCTGCTTCTGACAGATTCACCACCCTCACTCAATGTAAGAGAACAAACAAGAAAATCATTTTTTTGACCTTAACCCCTAGACTTAAATAAACAGTCGAAAAATCAAGATGGCACACTGATCGGCATTATAAGTCTTTTTTCTTTTCATTGTGGCAACTAAATTAAAGTGATATTATGGTCTTGCAATCATCGAAGATCGGCAATAATATCGGCAAGAAGGACAACAATGCCCAAATCTCCATTGCAGTTCACACCGTTTCTCCCAGAACAGACAGAAGACCTGGAAGACCTTTCCCTCGAAATCATTAAAAAATCTGCCGCTTTGGGGGCCAGACAACACCTGATCACGTTGCGTTCCCTCAAGGAAATGTTAAGGGTCATCAATAGCTATTATTCCAACCTGATCGAGGGGCACAATACACATCCCCGCGATATAGTGCGAGCAATGCGACAAGATTATGATGCCGAGCCGGCCAAGCGGAACCTGCAGCTAGAGAGCGTAGCCCATATCCGCTGTCAACAACTCATGGAGGCACGGCTCAGAGATGAGTCTGGTCTGCTTGTAACATCTAGGGATTTTATCACATTCCTGCACTCTGAGTTTTATCATCGGATTCCAGAAGATTTTTTGGTCGTCACATATCCGGAAACAGGCAAAAAAAGTTATGTCGTACCAGGTAAATTTCGCGAAGAGGAAGTTGTCATTGGTCGGCACGTTCCCCCCTGTCACAACGAACTGACAACATTAGCAGATCGGTTTGCCGATGTTTACCAGCCTGACCACCACCATGGTGCAAAAAAATTACTCGCGGCGGCGGCGGCTCACCACCGCCTGATGTGGATCCATCCTTTTTTGGATGGCAATGGGCGTGTGGCACGGCTCTTTACGGAAGCCTATCTGCTTAAAATTTCCATAGAGGGCTTTGGGCTTTGGTCAATCAGTCGCGGTCTGGCCAGAAAGAGTACTGCTTACAAAACAGCGCTCAGCTTGGCGGATGAGCCGCGCCGAAATGACCTTGATGGCCGAGGAACTCTGACAAATAAGGGGTTAACCGACTTCTGTCGGTTTTTCTTGGAGGTCTGCCTCGACCAGGTCGACTACATGGGCAGTCTGCTTCAACTTGATGGATTGATAGACAGAATTCATGGTTATATCAATCTGCGGAACAATAATATTGCCCCCGGTTCCGAGGGTGCGTCATCCCTTAGGGTCGAAGCAGGAAGAATGCTCCAGGAAGTGCTGCTTCATGGAGAAACAGCACGAGGCGCTGTGGTGAGAGCATCCGGTCTCAAAGAACGAACCGCCCGCAATCTTCTGGCGCAACTCCTCGATGAAGGACTCCTACAGTCAGATTCAGCCAAGGGTGTTGTTCGCATGGGGTTCCCCATTCATGCTGCTGGCTGGCTTTTTCCAGAACTCTACCCAAGATAAATCCGAAAACCCAGGAGATCCAGAACATTCACCAGTCCAACCTGAAATCATCAGGTTGGACTATCTTGCGTTTTATTCTGAAATAGGGCCTTACTTCATCTGGGATTTATCATCCACCCAAGCGGGGGTCTCTGAGCTAATATAAGGTGGATGGGTTTGGCTAATAATTTGTTATCACTCTTAGCGTTTTTTCATTTCGACTTTTTAGCCTTGTCTTTATCCTTCTTTGACGAAGATTTTTAACCGTTTTGGCGGATTTCTTTTTCGCTCTTCTTTTAGCTTTTTGTCTGATCCCTTGCTCTTTTTCTTCTCGACTTTTTGTCCTTATCTTTTTTGCTGACCTTACCCGGCGGCACAGGGCGTCTACAGTAGCACGTCAATAATACCTCGCGACACTTGATCACCTGACCGGCACAGTTGTACTAAATCAACTGATATGCCAGTCACCAACCCGTTTAGCAGCGAGATCATCCGCGTTGTGGATACCATGATCAGCCAGCTAAAAACAGCAGTGGCCAGACCGATACAAGACTTTGTGGTGGATATTTATCATGTTAATTCTCCTTGATGGGGGAGCAGCTCTGTTGGTTTTCTATTTTCAAACTTGCGGATAAAACGTCTGATTTCACGAGCCGCGCTGGTATCAATGCGTCACATAGGGTGACAAATTGATCGCGCTCAATAAGCATTGATGGATCAGCGATTGACCGTCTTTTACAATGAAACTCTGTTTGCTGCTCATTGTTCCTCGTCGGTCTTCTGATCACGCCTGTTACATATCTGCTGGCAATCCGGTGGTTGCCAACATGGCATTGCTAAGCACGATCCTGGGTAACCTCCGGAGTCGACCAAAGTCCGGTGGAATAAAATCAATACTGTCGGCAGCCGTGGCAAATTCGACTTTAAAGCGGCATCAACCCGGTTCAAGTGTGCCTCGAAACAGATCCAGTTCCAGACTATAGCCTGACTGATCAATGACATAGCGGGTTTTTTCTACCCGCTTTCCTGCGGTCAGGGGCCAGAGCATGGTGAACAACGCGCTGCCAATTTCTTGTTTCCTGTTCCAGCCGTTCGGACCCATTTCTTCAGCGTTATAGGTGCACCGTCCGGCTCGGTTTACGAATCCGCAGTTCCGGTCTGGTCATTTAAGAAGCAGATAACCTGATCAATGTTGTCGCTGATGGCTATCCAGTAAGCCGGCCGGAAGACAGAGATGAAAACTTGCGTTCTATTTCCATTTCCGTCATTTATCCAAAGCCTTTAAGTGTTGGTATCTGTTCAACACCGGATAGAGAGAAGGTGCTCTGTCGGGGACGCTTTCGTCATCCATGACCGCTTGTTGTCGCCGTCCATGGCGACAAACACCACTGACACAGGAACCCCGATCCTGCGCACGGTCTACAGCTGAATAGTTACAAGTGTTGCTCGATTTCTTCCCATAATGCCAGGTATGCCCTGTTCGCCTGACGACCACGGGCAAACAGATCGATCGGGGCACGATGAACTCCCATTCTCTCAACATCGGTTGAATAGGGGATAGCGTGGCGCAGAATGCGTTTGTACCGCTGGCGCATGGCAACGGCAGTCTTCTGATGAAGCTGTTTGCGCGCATCGACCATGGAGAAAAAAGGAAGAAGTTTTTTGCGATCATAGTCTTTGTCTTTGAAAAATTGCACCAGTTGATCATAGGTGCGTTCTGACAAGGGGGTGGGGATCACCGGCACCAGAATCAAGTCGGCGGCAATAAAGAGGTTTTCGGCCAACCGACTGATGGATGGCGGACAGTCGAGCAGGATCAGATCGTAGTCGTGACTGATTTTTTTTAACAGGCGTCGCAATACAGTTTCCCTTGAGCCTGTCTGTTTCAGCAGAATATCAAGATGACGCAGGGACCGTTGAGCCGGTATCAGGTCAAGGTTGGAATAATCGCTTTCTCTGATCTGGGTAAGGAGCACATCAGATTCTTCGAACGTCTGCTTTGTCCATTTGCTGCCGCTATCAGGGCGCACGCGGAAGTAAAAGGAAGAGGCGCCCTGTGGGTCGAGATCAATCAGCAGGGTTCGATATCCTGACTGGGCCGCGCGGTAGGCCAGGTTGACGGCCGCGGCGGTTTTTCCAACCCCCCCTTTGAAGCTGTAGCAGGCAAGTACCTTCATGATCCACTGTCCTTTGCGGCTGCGCAGGCAAATAGCTTTTGAAATTGTTCGGAGATCTTGGCGCTGGAAAAAGCCGTTATCATATCTACCACCTGCTCACGCTCATTTTTTTGTTTGTTATAAAGTACCGCTATCAGTCCGCTGATGGCATCACGCTCGGCGGTTTTTGTTCCCACGCCAGGAATTAAAATTTCCAGGAATAAGCACTGAGATGAATAGTCATTAAAACGTCCGAGATTGTCCTGCAGTCTTTTCAGCGCTTTGATCAGCCGCCGTACTTGATCTTTAGAAAAGAGTTCAGCAAACAATTCAAGTAGATACCTCAGCTTTTTCGCTTCGATGCGCAACTCATGGATCTGCTCGTCGGGTGTCGTTGCGTCAATGTGGGCACCGTGCCGCTGTATCTTGTCATATTGTGACAGAATCTTTCGGCAGACCCTTTTTTTTATCGGAGCCTGAGAGCGTGATGTAGAAAACTCCGGCGGCTCATTAATCAGCCTTTCAAGTTGTTTTGTTTTTTCACGATAGTCCTTCCCTGCAAGGATTGCCGTGACCTTTCTCCAGACCTGCCGACGGCGACGTTTCAACCGTTTAAACAGGGCTTCTAGTCCTGATTGGAATTGTTCCGGCAACATGGCCAGATAATCATCCTGGTCGAGCAGAAAAACATCGAGATCGCGCAACAGATTGGTGTTTTTTGCCATGTTTTTTAACGGCAACTGGATGGCTCGAAAACGTTCCGGAGAGAGATCTTTTTTAAACAGGCTAAGTAACGATCGTGCTTTGCGCAGGTTGACCCGGTACTGATGGGCAAACTCCGAATCAATATCTGCTATCAGCCCTTCTTCCTGCCGGCGCGCCAGAAACAACAATTCCAGGATCATCTTAAGGACGGCCTCTTCAGTAGGCTGATGATCCTTAAGTTGAAATTCCGGTTTGGTTGGCACAGGCGTTGGGGTGAGTCCGCATTGCTGCAATAGAAACCTGAGGTTTATTTCGCCTTGAATTGTTGCGGCAACCGGCTCGAGAGCTTGTTGAATGGTAAGAGCTTCCCGATCGTAGCCACGCAGAGGTCGCAATTGCAGAAGAGATAGCGACTCTGTTGATGAATCATCGATATGATAGAGCGTTGCACGGACAACTGTCTTGTCATCCGCATTCAGAAAGGCAAGAGAATGCTCCCGCCATTGGCAGTTGAACTGAGGAATCAGGGCCCGCACGGAAATCAGTTGTTTTAATTTTGACGCCAGGGGCTCGGGTAACTCCCGGGCAAGCCGTTGTCCGCGAACAAGACCAATGGTGGCGCTTGCCTGGCAGGTACCATCCGCTGAAATAAGTTCAAGTCGGTTTTTGTCGGTGTTTATCAGTACCAGACCGGACAGCCAGATCGACCAATCGACGCTATCCAGGACACTGAATTGCCGGTACTCAACCCCTTCATTACGAACCTGCATACACGTCAAGGGCTCTAGGTCTTCAAGCAGAGCAGGCTTTTTCAGTTTGAAAGTAAAAGGCATGATAAAAATTCCAGTGTGTCTCCTCATAAATGTATATACATTGTATATAGATGATCGAGTTCTATCAATCCAAAAATCGCCGTTTGTTTCATTTCCTCACACTATTCTGACAAAAAACCCTTATTCGTCCTGAAATCATTTCTTTTAAGGTAGAAATTCATGAGCTGTCTTCTCTTTCGCGTCCTATTGCTGATTGGCATGATACTGGTTCTACCTTTCTGGCAAGCGGAAGCTGAGCAGGTTGAGATTTATCGTTATCAGCAACGTACCGGCTCACAGGTCGATTATTTTGACTGGCAGCTGAGCAGAGGATCGGGTCTTCATCTGAAAACCCGTCAACAGCTTGAGTTGACAGAAACCAGATTTAACAACGACCTGACAACGTTAAGCTGGAAGATGCAGAATCCTGAATCTCAGACCGATTTGACAGTCGAAAGATTGGGTAACCTCCTAGTAATGAAGGGGGTTTTTGCCGGGAAAGTCATCAATAAAGAGGTTCAAATCGATGACGCACCATGGTATCAGGCCCTCTCAGTGTCATTGCGGCAATTCACCGATCATACAGCGGAAACGATTCAGTTCTGGTCTATCCGATCCGATACCCTGGATGTTCATCGGCTTCAGGTCATTCGTCAGAAAAACACCCTGATTGATATCGGTAATGATTCGGTCCCAACCATCCAGCTTAAAATTCAACCTACCGGTTGGCGGGCGCCTTTCTGGAGCGCGAATTACTGGTTACGTGAACAGGATGGTGTTTTTCTTCGCTATCAGGGTCGGAGCGGGCCACCGGGGGCGCCGGTGACGTCTATAACAATGATCGTTCCAGATTTTCAATAAAGCAACCGGAGTACATAAGCTCAATACCTCTCCGGCACATATTCCGGCTCATCAATAACCGGGCGGTCGTAACCAATTTCCGGCGGGCGTTGCGGCAGATCTACCGGACCCGGTGTCAGATCTTCATAGTCAAACTGGCCTAACAGATGGGAAATGACATTGAGGCGGGCGCGTTTTTTGACATCGCCATCAATCTGATACCAAGGGGCTTCTTTGATGTGGGTATGGACGAACATCTCATCGCGGGCGATGCTGTAATCGATCCAGCGGGAACGGGATTGCAGATCAATTTCACTGAGCTTCCAGCGCTTGACCGGATCGGCGTTACGGGCCTGGAAGCGTTTTTCCTGCTCTTCGTTGCAGATGGAGAACCAGTACTTGATAAGAATGATGCCGCTGCGTACCAACATCCGTTCAAACTCCGGACAGGAACGCATGAATTCGCGATATTCGGACTCACTGCAAAAGCCCATGACCCGCTCGACCC
>JAGYPB010000082.1 GCA_018399135.1 Deltaproteobacteria bacterium
ACAGCAATAAGAGCTTTTGATTTCAAACCCTATTTTTTTGATCTTCTTGGAGTTCTTTGTGTCTTGGTGGCTATTTATATTAACGGGTTACTACCGCCAGTACCTGCACCGTTTCCCCATCTTTGGCGAGCAGGCGGTGTCTGACGGTGGAATCAAAATAAACGGCATCCCCCTCGGCGAGGGAAAAACGCTCGTCATTGAGAATAATCTCGGCATGGCCCTTCAAGATCAGTAGAAACTCCTCTCCTTCATGATTGTACAGGGTCTCTTCCTGGGCGCGCTCGGTGACAGTAAGGACAAAGGGCTCCATCTTTTTGTTGCGTTTGCGATACGAGAGGGTTTCGTAGGTATAGCCGTGGCTGGTGCCGTCTTTCGAAATGACGCGGCTGACAATGCGGCGATCACCGCGGCGGACGATCTCGTAGCGGTTGGTCTCTTCCCCCTCCTCAAAAAAATGGCTCATCTTGATATCAAAAAAACGCGCGATCTTTGAGAGGGTAGCAATGGGCGGGGAGACGTTGTTGTTTTCGATCTGGGAAATCAGCGCCGGTGAGAACCCGGTCTCATTGGCAACATCCTGCAAGGTCAGTTTGCGTTGTTTACGCAGGGTTTTGATTTTCTGGCCGATATTAAAGTCCATGTGGTTCCTTGCCGTGGCAGCAATATAAAGCTGTTTTGTTCCCGCTTCGTATAGCGGACATGGTCAAAAATGTCAACCGGAATAACTTTAATCACAGTAAAAACAGGCCGACCGATTGAACTCTTTTGCCAGCCGGAATCAGTTGATTATATGAGCAGATATTGGGGGTTGGCGGGGAGTTGTGAGGGCCGGACGGCGGCGGGCCTGATTTCAGCCTGACTGAAATGTATGGCGGACGGAATACCTTCACCCGCTGTTCGTTGATTTTTTTCTTGACAATCGCGCTACAGGGATTAATATTACGCATTGTTAGCACTCGATCCGGTTGAGTGCTAACAGGATAGAGGGAAGGAGTCGGACGACCCATCATGCCCGATTCCGGATTCGTTGACAACTGTTGCGGACAAATTTCCGCGGATTGAGGCTTGAAAGGAGAACACAAAGCATGAACATCAGACCAATGCAGGATCGTATCATCGTCGAGCGTGTCGAAGAAGAAACCAAAACAGCCGGGGGCATCATTATCCCCGACACGGTTTCCAAAGAAAAACCCCAGGAAGGTAAAGTCATCGCCGCCGGTAAGGGCAAAGTGACCCCCGAAGGCAAGGTGCTCCCCCTCGATGTAAAAGTGGGTGACCGCGTTCTGTTCGGCAAGTATTCAGGCAGTGAAATCAAGGTCGACGGTAATGAGTATCTGATCATGCGCGAGGACGATATCCTCGGCGTACTCGGGTAATACGAAATTTTTTGACGCAATGTACGATTGACGATCAGGTCATCAATACAACTATTTCAATGGAGGATATAAGAAATTATGGCTAAACAATTGTTATTTTCACAAGAAGCTCGTGCCAAGATTCTTGACGGCGTTGCTGTCCTGGCTGACGCGGTTAAGGTAACCCTCGGCCCCAAGGGGCGTAACGTTGTGATCGATAAGTCCTATGGTGCTCCGCTGATCACTAAAGATGGTGTGACCGTGGCTAAAGAGATCGAGCTTGAAAACAAGTTTGAAAACATGGGCGCACAATTGGTCAAGGAAGTCGCTTCCAAGACCTCTGACGTGGCCGGTGACGGAACCACCACTGCTACTGTGCTGGCGCAGGCCATCTATCAGGAAGGCGTCAAGCTGGTGACCGCTGGTCATAACCCGATGGAGCTCAAGCGTGGCATCGACAAGGCGGTTATTGCTGCGGTTGAAGAGCTGAAGAAGATTTCCAAGCCGGTCAAGGACCACAAGGAAATTGCCCAGGTTGGCACTATTTCTGCCAACAGTGATGAGACCATCGGCAACATCATTGCCGAGGCGATGGAAAAGGTCGGTAAAGAAGGCGTTATCACTGTCGAAGAAGCCAAGTCGATGGAAACCTCTCTGGAAACCGTTGAGGGGATGCAGTTCGACCGTGGCTACCTTTCCCCTTATTTTGTTTCCGATGCCGAGCGCATGGAATCTGTCCTTGATGATCCGTTGATTCTGATCCACGACAAGAAAATCAGCAACATGAAGGATCTGCTGCCGATCCTCGAGCCGGTCGCCAAACAGGGCCGTCCGCTGTTGATTATTTCTGAAGATGTTGATGGCGAAGCGCTGGCCACCCTGGTGGTGAACAAGTTGCGTGGCACTATCAATGTCTGTGCCGTCAAAGCTCCCGGCTTTGGTGACCGTCGTAAAGCGATGCTCGAAGATATCGCCGTGCTGACCGGTGGTCAGGTGATTGCCGAAGAAGTCGGTTTCAAACTCGAAAACGCGACGGTTGACATGCTCGGAACCGCGAAGCGGGTTGTTATCGATAAGGATAACACCACGATTATCGATGGTGCCGGTGATGAAGTTTCCATTGAAGGACGCGTCAAGGTGATCCGTGGTCAGATTGAAGAGACCAGCAGTGATTATGACCGTGAAAAACTGCAGGAGCGTCTGGCCAAGCTGGTCGGTGGCGTTGCCGTGGTCAAAGTCGGTGCTGCTACTGAAACCGAAATGAAAGAAAAGAAAGCCCGCGTTGAAGATGCCCTGCACGCTACCCGCGCTGCGGTTGAAGAGGGTATCGTTCCTGGCGGCGGAGTTGCCCTGGTGCGCTGTTTACCGGCACTGATGAAACTGAAAATCGAAGGCGAGCAGAAGTTCGGGGTTGACCTGGTCATCCGTGCTCTTGAAGCGCCACTGCGTCAGATTGCTATCAACGCCGGTGTTGAAGGCGCCATCGTAGCCGATAAGGTTCGCAACGGCAAAGGTGCTTACGGTTTCAACGCTGCTAACGATGAATACTGCGACATGATCGAGGCCGGTATTATCGATCCGACCAAGGTCACCCGCTATGCCCTGCAGAATGCCGGGTCGGTTGCCGGTCTGATGCTGACCACTGAAGCGATGATCGCTGACAAGCCGGAAGATAAAGATGCGATGCCGGCTATGCCTGGTGGCATGGGTGGCATGGGCGGCATGGGTGGCATGGGCGGCATGATGTAGCCCAAAAGCCTCACCTGTAGTTAAGTAGAACAGCAAAGCCCCCGTCGAGAGTTAATACTCGGTGGGGGCTTTGGTGGTTTAAAGGCAGAATACAGAATACAGGAGGTAGAATACAGAAGAGGGGCAACACCTTCTATATTCTGTATTCTATATTCTGACTCCTGGTTTTCGCCCCTTCAGCGCAACAGCATCTTGATCGATTCTTCCCGCGCCATCGGCGCCACTTCGAGGATAGCTTCACCTGTATTGTCACGGCATAGCATCGCCAGCTTGGCTTCGTCCTTGCCCTGGCCGTATGAAGCAACAATGGCTGCAGCGCGTTCCAGGGTGGTCTGCTTGGCGTCGCCACAGAGTACGCCCAGAGGGCCACTGAAATCGCGACAGCGCAGCAGTCGTCTGGATTCCGACAAAAAACCTTCCAGCGCCTGATTGTCTTCCTGGTTTCTGCCGACCACCAGTTTAGCGGTGGGACCAAGGCGGAACTGGCGGCCGATCTTGAGCAGTTCGACATCTGTTACCGATGCGGTGGGATTATGACTGAGCAGATCGCGAAGTTGATTGGAAAAACCTTTTTCCGTCAGTAAACAACCCCCGGCAACGGCGGGAAGTTCCTGCAGCCCCCATTCTCTGGCCAGGGCTTGCTGACGTTTGCGCGAGCGTCCGTGGATATCGAGCAGTTGGGCGCGATTAACCAGCCCCTGTTCTTCCATCGTCGTTGGCGGCAACAGGCGTGCACTTAAGGGGCGTAAAATCCGCTCCGGAAAGCCGGAGTGCTTGGCTACCGCCTTCAGTGCCGTGCTGTTCTGACTCATGGGGCGTTGCCCCAATACTTCACCGGAAAAGAGAAAATCATAACCTCCTTCCTGCATTTTTTCGCCCGCCAGGCGGAACATCATGGCATGACAATCGATGCACGGGTTCATGTTGCGACCGTAGCCATATTTGGGCTGTTTGACCATGTCAAGGTGGATGGCGCTGATGTCGGCGATGATCAGCGGGTGGTCGAGAGCCTCTGCCGCCTTGCGCGCTTTCTCGACGCCAAAAAAAGGGGTGGCAAAGGAAATGCCGGTGACATGGATCCCCTGACGCATAAGGGTCATGGCGGCAAGGGTGCTGTCGAGACCTCCTGACATGAGGCCCAGTGCTTTGGTCATTGACGAGTTCTCCTGCGCGGCAAATGAAAAAACCCCGCCAGAGGATGCGCAGGGTAAAATAGGGAGTGGGGAGTGGGGAGTGGGAAGTAACTACCTGAGGCGTCAGGATTCTTTTTTATCCTGCGCTTCTTTCTCTTCCTTGATCTCGTTTTTCTTCTGGTCGGCGACTTCTTCGATTTCTCCCTCTTCAATCTCCTCATCTCTGTCGTTGATCCCTTTTTTGAAATTACGCAGCCCTTTGCCCAGGGCGCTGCCGACCTGTGGTAATTTGCCGGCGCCAAAAATGATCATTACCAGTACCAGGATGATGAGCAGTTCCTGTGTTCCCAGTCCGAACATGGTGTTCCTCCTTGTTTAAAATAAAAACTGCGAATGTAGAAGACAGGAGTCAGAATACAGGAGGAAGGAGACAGAATTCAGGAGAAGGCTTAACCTTCTATATTCTGTATTCGTGATATTCTGTTTCTCCCCCCGCAGTATAGTTTGTTGATTCAGACCGCTGAAGATACACTGACCCAAGGAAAAAAACAATCACCCATAACGGGTGGAAACAGATTTCTTTTGCTGCTGTTGTCCTTAACCGATTCGCTCGAGACGTTCCTGTTCGGTTTTACATTCGATACATAACGTTGTCACCGGGCGGGCGCGCAGGCGCTCCGGACTGATTTCAACGTCACAGCTTTCGCAGTGGCCATAGCTGCCGTCATCGATACGCTCTAAAGCCTGGCGGATTTTGCTGATTAATTTGCGTTCACGGTCGCGGATGCGCAGCTCAAAATTGCGATCCGATTCCAATGAGGCACGATCAGTAGGATCGGCAAAATTGACATTTTCCTCATTCATTTCAGACACGGTTTTTCCAGCTTCCTGCACCAGCTCTTCGAGCTGGCGATTAAGCAACTCTCTGAATTCTCCCAAAGTTTGTTTGTCCATATGTATCCCCTTGTTATTCCCTTTGTGGGCTGGGTCGACAGCCAGTAAAGGGTAGAAAGTTAACGATGGTTAGAAAGTGCTTCGTATCTGCACTGCGATGACCAGCAATAGCACGACGACAGCGAGCCAGGCAGAAAAAATGTCGCTGCATTTGCTTGGTGGATCAGCTGCCAACTGGCGAGCCTCATTGGTTAAGGTGGTGTGTGGCACCAGGTCGATCAGCTGGCGAATCAGTTCGTCAAAATGGTCGTAACTGTTGGAGATGATCATAAAGCTGTCAGTGGTTGTCAGGCTGAGAAAAACCCGTTTGCGTACCCTGACCGCATCGACGGAAGTGAGCTCACTGTAAAGGAGCTGTTTTTTGCCGAGGGTTCGTTCCATCAGGATATGATCCTGATGGATCTTCACCCGGCGGCGGCTGCTTTCGATAAAAATCAGCAGGGCCGGAGCCATGAAGGCAGCAAGCAGGTAGAGGCGACCTGAAGGCATTTGTATGCCGATGCCGATAAGCAGTAACAGCACGCCAAGAGCAACAGTCATCCCCATGGGGATCAAAAAGCCTTTGCGGATTTTATAGGTCGTGCCATGCATGGGTCGTTCCCTTGTTGGCAGGAGAATCAGTCGGTAGTACGTTCAAAGATGCCACTTTTGCCGCCGGTTTTTTTTAACAAGCAAATTTGCCCGATTACCATCTCCTTGTCAATTGCTTTACACATGTCGTAGATGGTTAAGCCCGCGACCGAAGCCGCAGTAAGGGCTTCCATTTCGACTCCGGTCTGACCAGTGACGGTTGCCGTGGCCTTGATGGATACGGTGCCGGTAGCAGGGTCCGGGGTAAAGTCCACTTCTACCGAGGTCAAAGCTAACGGATGGCAGAGGGGGATCAGATTCGCCGTTTGTTTCGCGGCCATAATACCGGCGAGGCGAGCAACACCGAAGACATCACCTTTTTGAATCGACTGGTCGAGAATCCGCTCCAGAGTTTGTGGTGTCATTGTTACCCGGGCGCCGGCGATAGCATGCCGATGGGTGGCTGGTTTGGCGGTGATGTCGACCATGATGGCTTTTCCGTCCTGGTCAAAATGGGTCAGTTGATCGCTCATGTTGGTGTCTCCTCAGGCTTAAATAAAAATGATGTCAAGAGCCTCACTGGCCTGGTCAATCCCGGTCAGACTGATACCCTCAGGCACCTCGAGATTCTTGATACTTTTGCGTGGCAGCACGCATTCACTGAAGCCGAGACGCGCAGCTTCTTTAACGCGCAATTCCGGCTGGGTGACGGCCCGTACCTCACCGGTCAGCCCGACCTCGCCGAAGATCACCAGTTTAGGATTGATGATGCGGTTCAGGTGGCTGGAGGCCAGAACGGCAATTGCGGCCAGATCGATAGCCGGCTCATCGAGGCGCACGCCACCAGCGACATTGAGAAAGATATCCTGCCCGGCGAGGGATAGTTCGACTTTTTTTTCGAGGATAGCGATGAGCAGGGCGATGCG
This sequence comes from Deltaproteobacteria bacterium, assembly GCA_018399135.1. Lineage (GTDB taxonomy): Bacteria > Desulfobacterota > Desulfuromonadia > Desulfuromonadales > Geopsychrobacteraceae > Pelovirga. The sequence continues at coordinate 6,688 of JAGYPB010000082.1, forward strand.
CTTGTGGTCGATGCCGATGGCCGTACGCTGGGGGGTGCCGAAGGAACTGGCGGAAACCAGTGCCTGAAGCTCGACCAGGATCGGCCGGCTGCCTTCCAGGGCGGGGACGACAACGCTGCCGGCGCTCTTGTCGGGACGTTCGGCGAGGAACAGTTCCGACGGATTACTGACCTCACGCAGTCCCTGACCGCGCATCTCAAAAACACCGAT
>JAGYPB010000083.1 GCA_018399135.1 Deltaproteobacteria bacterium
TGCATCAAAGCCGGTTTCGCCTCGCGTCATGCGCTGAAACATCTTGGCAAGGTTGGTGAACTCGGGCTTTGTTTTTGCTTCTTCAATGAAGTTGGTCTGATTCAAAACAAAATCGCGGTTGCTGTGGGCGATCAGTGTTCCTTTGCCGTCGATAATATAGGAATAGCCTTTTTCACCAAACCCGATGCCATCTGTCAGTTCACTAAGCCATTGAGCATCCAGCCGCGCTAAAAGAACACCAGATATTTTTTGATGATCGGTACGGATTGGTACGGCGATAATCATTGCCGGAGTGTTGGTGACTCTCGATATGAGAACATCGGAAATATTTGCGGTGCCCTGGATGGCACGCTTGAAAAAGCCCCTGTCACTGACCTGATTGGTGCTACCGTCAGGGTATCTTAAGGCCCCATCGGGTGAGATAATTCCGACGCCCAAGTACACACCCAGATAGTTGTTTTGCTGAGTCATCTGATTCAAGGCAGCCTCTTGTCGATCCCAGTCCATACTTTTAATGTCGGGATTTTCTGCCAGAACACTGACCGTTGCCAGATGTTGTTCCAGAACCTCGGCAATGATATCCGCCCCGTATTTAGCTACCTGTGGAATATTTGATTCGACCTGGTTTTGCAGGGCTGAAGCCGCCTGGTAATAAGAGGTAGCGCCTATTCCAATGGCAATAAATAATAACAGGAATAGAACCCCGCCAATAAGTTTTTGACTGAGCTTAATGTTATTGATGATATTCATCGAAGATCCTCACTACGGATGTTTGGTAAGTCGGATTGCGTAGAATAATCCGGGATTCAGGCTGGCACAATCAATCGGAGCAGGAATAAGTTCAGGATCAAAAATGATTGGGCAGCACGGGCAAAGTATTTTAAAATGACAGAGGTGATTGTAAATTAGAATAAGAACATTAGTCAATAGCAACGATTGAGAATTGTCTGATTTAAATCAATCGAACTGACTCAATGGTGGTAATCAGCGTTGCAGCATCTGATGTGGGTGGCGGGTGTGGATCAGCTCCCGGCCTTTTTTGCCTTGAAGCCTCGCTGCTGCAGCAGCTCCAGTAGCAGGTCGCGCTGATCGCCCTGGATTTCGATGACGCCGTCCTTGATCGTTCCGCCGGTGCCGCAGCGTTGTTTGAGCTCTTTAGCCAGGATTTTTAATTCCTCCGGGTCAAGACCGAGGCCGGTGATCAAGGTGACCCCTTTACCTTTACGTCCCTTGGTTTCGCGCTGGACCCGGACTATTCCATCGCCTTTGCCGGCTGTTGCAGGTTTACGGCAGCGGCAATCCTTCTGCGGCCGACCGCAGGTAGGACAAAGCCTGCCGAGCTGATCGGAATACACGGGTCTGCTGTTGTTCATGGTAACGAAAACCTCATCATGACAGGTGGCGCTTGAGTTGACAGTGGGAACAGATCAGCACCAGCTGATAGAGCCCGTTATCCGGGTTGTGGATCGTTGCTGTCGCCATATGAGTGCGACAGGTCAGTTTATAGCATTCGCTGCAGGTCACTGCATCACTGCTGGTTGAGGTGCGATCGCAGATATGACACAGCCAGGGGGATTGTTCTTCCGACATGTTAGGTTCTTTGCACTAAAAGTAGTAACTATTCAACACTCTCCTTGCGCAGGATCGGGGTTCCTGTGGCAAGGGTGTTTGTCGCCATGGATGGCGACAACAAGCGGTCAAGGATGACGAAAAGCGTCCATTGACATAGGAACCCCGATCCGGTGCTGAACAGATAAAAAAACAACATAATAATCGACAACTCAGAAATCTAACGGGTCGGCGATTGAACAGTTAGTTATTTTCCACAGAATTCCTTGACCTTGTCGGCCAGCAGCCGGCTCTGTTTGAGTGCCAGATCCAGCTCGACATCCGTCGGTGCGCCCTTCCATTCGATCGGTTCGATGAATTCCCATTTCAGTTTTTCGGTCAGATGATCCAGTTCGCGCTGGGCACCGCCGGACCAGCCGGCTGAGCCGAAGCGCAGCACTTTTTTGTTCCAGATCTTCTTGCGGCGGAACATATCAAGCACCCAGGCCATGGGCGGGAACATCTCATATTCGTAGGTCGGCATGCCGAGGATGATGCCGGATGAGCGCCAGGCCGATGCCAGGATCAGGCCGACATGATCGTCCGGTACGCGGTGGACATGTACGGGTAGTCCGGCACTACGAACCCCCTGGACGATGTTGTTGACCAACTTTTCGGTGTTGCCATACATGCTCGACCAGATGACCGTCACTTCCGCCTCGGCCGGGCCGTTCAGGTAACCGGCAAAGCGGGTATAGGAATCGATAATCGCCTGGGGGTTCTCGCGCCAGATAATGCCGTGGGACGGGGCAATTACCTTGATATCGAGGGCACTCAAGCGCTGGATTCCTTTGGTGACAAAGGTTGAAAAGCTGGAGACAATATTGGCGTAGTAGCGTAATGCTTCGTTGATGATGAAATCGTGCTGTGAGGTAGACAACTGATCGTCAAAATAGACGTCATTCAGGGTGCCGTAAGAGCCGAAAGCGTCGCAGGCAAAGAGAGTACCACTGCTGCTCTCATAGGTCATCATGGTTTCCGGCCAGTGGATATTGGGGGTTTCGTAGAAGGTCAGCACCTTCCCCTTGCCGAGATCAAGGGTGTCGCCATCCTTGATGACTTCGACGTTGTTCTCAATACCACAAAAATCCTTGAGCAGTTGTTTGGCCTTGCCGGTCAAAAAGATTTTCATGTCGGGGTTGCGGGCATGGAAAACCGGCAACCAGCTGGTGTGGTCTGGTTCCATGTGGTTGAGGATCAGATAGTCAATGTCGTTAGCGTTGATGCCGATGGAGGCCATTTCCGCATCAAAATCAGCGGGCTTATCACCAACATCTTCAAGCAGATCGATCAGCGCGGTTTTTTCACCCTGAACAATGTAGGAGTTAATGGAGATGCCGTTGGGCATCGGCCACATCCCCTCAAACAGCTTGTAGCTTTCCAGATTGACCGGTAAACAGTAAATACCTTCAGTGATTTTTACAGCTTTCATATTTTTCATCCCTTTTTTCTTTAAGATTAATTCCTATGTTGTTATCAAAAAGATACACTGAAAAGGAATCTGTGACCAGTATTGTCGTAGTGCAGGAATGCTTTTTCGTCAATATTGCTGACAAGGTAGATTGAATTGCCGGATGGGCAGAGGGACGCGGGTAATGGGCGAACAGGGGTGCGGGACAGACCGAACCCCTGTAATGACGCTACAGAAAAGCCACCGCCGCTTTGGCCAGGGCTAGTAGTTGTTGCGGCAGGACGCCCAGCATGATAATGGCGAGAATCAAACCTAGTCCCAGCAATTTACTGCTGCAGGTTATGACAACCGGTGTGCTGCTGGCGTCAGTGCTGGTCAGATAGGCTGCGCGGACAATCTTTAGATAAAAGAAAATCGAGATGGCGGCGTTGATCAGTCCCAGCACGACCAGTCCGTAGAGGCCTTGCTCAAAGGCTGACGTAAAGAGGACAAACTTGCCGGTAAAACCGATGGTCGGTGGAATGCCGGCCAGGCTGAAGACCCCGGCGGCAAGGACAAAGGCGAGCAAGGGGGCGCGGCGATAGAGGCCGTTCAAATCAGCGAGATTGAGATTACGGTTATCGTCACTTAAGTGATAGAGCACGAAAAAACAGGCCAGATTCATCAGCAGATAACCGACGGCATAATAGATTGCAGCGGCATGACCCAAGGTGCTGCCGGCGATCACGCCAAGCATCAGGTAGCCGGCATGGGCAACACTCGAGTAGGCCAGCAGACGTTTGATGTCGTTCTGAACCAGGGCCGACAGATTACCGATGGTCATGGAGGCGACGGCCAGAATTCCCAGCGCCCAACTCAACTGGCTGATGTCAACGCCGGCCAGACTGACCAGACGCAGCAGCAGAATGACCGCACCGATTTTTGGCAGGGTGGCAATAAAGGTGGTAGTTTCGTTAGCTGCGCCCTGATAAACATCAGGAGTCCAGAAGTGCATAGGGAACAGGGCAAGTTTGTAGAAAAATCCGCATAACAGCAAAATCATCCCGACCACAGCCAGCGGCTGAGAACTGATCAGTCCCGGTAGCAATGGTGACAGTTCGGCCAGATACGTCGTGCCGGACAGACCGAATATATAGCTCATGCCGAACAGACTCAAGCCCGAAGCCGCCGCCCCGAAGAGCACATATTTGATGCTGGCTTCATACTGCTGACGGCCACTTAAAGGTTGCCGGAAAGGGATGGCAACAAAAAGGGCATAGGAGGAAATTTCCAGCGCCAGAAAGATGGTGAGCAATTCAACCGCACTGGACAGCATGACCAGTCCCAGGGTGCTTACCGTCAAAAACAGGTAGTACTCAGGGTGAAGACGTTTTTCGATGCCGCGCAGGCCAGGTGTTGCCCAGGCGATCAGTGCCAGACCGGCACAAAGAACCAGTTTGAACAACTGTGACAGTTGATCGATCTGATAGGCACCAAAGAACAAGGTTCCCGTCTGCTGGTAGTTTGTTGCCGTAGCAAGCAGCGCCAGGGTCGAAAAACTGATCACCGCACCCTGCAAAAAACCGGTCCGGGGGGTGTTGCCCAAAGAGACAACAAAGCACACCAGAGCAAGCAGAATCAGCAGCAGTTCGGGTAGAAAAAGCATGGTTTCCATAAAACGTCCGAAATCAGGAGTTAACAGCTTAAGGTTTTCAGGGTCGTCAACAGGCCGGTAATCTTATTGCCCAGGCCATTGAAGGCATGATGCAGACTGTCATCACCGTCCTGGTTCAATCCGCTACCGATCTGATCAATCAGATGCGTCACACTGACATCCATCATCTCGAGCAGAGGCGTTGGGTAAGCCGATCAGAAAACAAAATGGTTAAAAAGCTCAATGTGCCGATTTCCCTGGCATTGAGGTCTTTTAGAATGTGGCCGTTCCCTTCGCCGTGATCATGAGAAAGTGGTGACCATGGCCATCAGAATCAGCCCAAACCATGCTCTGCAGCAAGCGTAACATGTAGGCTGCTGCGAGAATGGCACCGACAATCGCCAGGGCCCCGACCAGCGGATATTTGGAGAAGGCAGCCAGCAGCACCAGGAATTCACTGACAAAGCTGTTGGTGCCGGGGAAGCCGAAGGATGACAGGCTGAAAATGCCGAGAAAAAAAACGTAAACCGGCATCATCGCCCCAAGAGCGCGGTTGACGCTCATTTCACGGCTATGGGTGCGCTCGTAGATAATACCAATTAGAATAAACAGGGCGCCGGTAGTGATGCCGTGATTGATCATCTGCAGCATCGCCCCCTTAATCCCCTGATCATTAAGCAGGAAGATTCCCAGAGTAACAAAACCCATGTGACCGACACTGGAATAGGCGATCAGTTTTTTAATGTCGCTCTGACCCAGGGCCAAATAACCACCGACAATGATCGACACTAAAGACAGGGCAATCAGCCAGGGCATGAAATACCAGGTCGCTTCCGGTGCCATCGGCAGACAAAACCGTAAGAAGCCATATCCGCCGAGTTTCAGCATAATACTGGCAAGGATCACACTCCCTGCCGTTGGGGCTTCAACGTGCGCCGCCGGCAACCAGGTATGCAAGGGGAACATGGGCACCTTGACGGCAAAGGCCAAGGCGCAACCGAGGAAAATCCAGGCCTGGAAGGTGAAGCTGAAGCTGTGCTCCATCAATTCGGGGATAAAGAAACTGCCGGTCTGGACATACAGGGCAATAATCGACGCCAGAAAGAAAATACTGCCGGCGAAGGTGTAGAGAAAATATTTGATCGATGCGTAATCCTTGCGTGCTCCTCCCCAGATGGCGATCATCAGATACATGGGAATCAACATCGCTTCCCAGAAGAGGAAGAACAGCAGGGTGTTCAGGCTGACGAAAACACCGATCATGGCGGTTTCGATAATCAGCAGAACGAACATGAATTCGCGCATCCGTTCCTTGATGTAACTCCAAGAGCAGAGCACACACAGCGGCATCACCAAAGTGGTCAAGAGCACCAGCAACACGCTGATACCGTCGACCCCGACCGCATAGTCGAGCCCCAGCGCCGGTAACCAGTGGCGCACTTCGACAAACTGGTAGAGTGCCGTCGTACGATCAAACTGGGTATACAGCGGCAGGGAAGCCAGTGCCGTTGCTACAGTAACACCCAGCCCCCACCGCAGCTGTGCTTTGTCACTTTTAAACAGCAGGCCCAACACCGCACCGATCAGCGGCAACAGCAGCAACACGGAGATGATGGGGTAGTTCAGTTGATTAAAAATCAGATACTGTTCCACGATCGTTCCTTGGTTGTAGGGGCAATGTAAGTCTTACCCAGGGCGACGCATGTGTCGCCCCTACGTTTTACTAAAATCTATGTGCCGGTAGCCCCTAAATGAAAATGACTACCACCAGCACCACCACCACGGCAATAACTCCGGCAGCAATATAATGCTGAATCCGTCCGGTCTGAATCTGGCGGACGCTGTTGCCGCCGGCAACGATGTTGCGGGCAGAACCATCGATGGTCCAGTCGATCCCCTCCTTGTCGAACCAGGAGAAGGCCCGGGCCAACGCCATGGTCATGCTCAGGCCGATATTCTTGTAGACGTTGCTGACCCACTCATTGACTGAAACAATCGGACCCCTGGCGAAATTGACAAAACGCACCGAGCCTTTGCGATAGAACCAGTCGAGATCGAGGTTGGATACATCGTGGGGCTTGAGGTATTTCACCATCAGATAGAACCCTAAGCCGGTAAAGCCGAAGAGCTGGAAGGTTTCTGATAGATGGTAGGCGTAGTAAGGCTGGTACTCGGCTGCATAGGGGAGCATGCTGTAGAGAGCCGCCGGGTACA
>JAGYPB010000084.1 GCA_018399135.1 Deltaproteobacteria bacterium
AGCAGTTTACTGGATTTGCGCCGTGCCAATATTCAGGATCCCTGTTGCTGGGATCCTGAATATTGGCCTCCTGCTGTGCGGAAGCCAATCAGAAAACCAGAAAAAATTCCCTCTGCCACACTTTACAGGTACTGCCAATGAAGATATAACCCATCATCGTCTCTTTCTTATTGCAGCTACCAGAATCCGCTGACACCTCAACAACCACGCTGAATGTGCCGGTTTATGGATTGTTGAACGGCCGGCAATCAACAACATTTTCAGGAGTTTCCGTGACATCTGAACGCTACGCATCGCCCCTGCTGGGCTGGATCATGTGGGGGCTGGTTGCCAACCTTTATCTTGTCGGATTTTTCCAACGCGTTGCCCCGGCAGTAATGGTTGACGAACTGATGGTTGATTTTCAGATGGGAGCAGCGGTGCTTGGCAATCTTTCTGCCGCTTATTTCTATGCCTATGCCGCAATGCAAATTCCCAGCGGTATGCTTGCTGATGCTATCGGACCACGCCGATTAAGCACCCTTGCGGCGCTCATTGCCTCTGCCGGCATCTTCATCTTTGCCCTGTCCAATCACCTGTGGCTGGCATACCTGGGCCGCTTATTGATCGGCGCATCGGTTGCAGTTGCTTTTGTTGCCTGCATGAAACTGGCAGGGCACTGGTTTCCAACCAACCGCTTTGCCACCATCACTGGCGTCGCCCTGCTCCTGGGTAATCTCGGGGGGGTATTGGCCGGGATTCCACTGGCGGAATCAATTGCCATGTTTGGCTGGCGTACCTCCATGTTTGTCAGTGGACTGGTTACCCTTGCCGGTGCCATTCTGATCTGGATTGTCGTCCGGGATGACCCGAGTGAGCGCGGCTATACCTCGTTTGCTTATGCAAAAACAGCTGATGAAAAAACTGTTACAGCGCGTGAAGCATTGAAAAAAGTCATAACCAACCGCGGCACATGGCTGCTGTTTTTTGCCGGCGGTCTCTCTGCCGCCCCCTTGCTCGTCTTCGCCGGCCTCTGGGGAGTGCCTTATCTAACGCAGACTTACGGAATTGAACGCTCGCAGGCCGCAGGTTTGACGTCGACCATGCTCCTGGCCTGGGCGGCGGGGGGGCCGACCCTGGGAGCCATATCAGACCGCTTAAAGCGGCGCAAACTTCCATATCTGTTCGCCAATATTACTGCCGCTACGCTCTGGGGAATCTTTCTTTTTGTCAGCATTCCCCTGCCATTGCTGTATCCTTTATTTGCTGCTATCGGCTTTGCTTCCGGTGGCCTGATTATCGGCTTTGCCTTCGCGCGCGAAGTGAATCATCCGGCCGTTGCCGGAACGGTCGGTGGAGTGGTCAACATGTCAATTCTGGGTTTTGCGGCCCTCCTTCAACCCCTGCTTGGCTATATCCTCGATCAACGTTGGGATGGCACCCTGCTTGGCGGAATTCCGAGTTACGGCGCAGATGCTTATTTCGCTGCTTTCAGCTGGTTATTTGGCTGTGCCCTGCTCTCTGTCGTTGCGCTCTTACCTGCACCCGAGACAAAGTGTCAAATGGCGGAAAACAATAACAATTGACCATAATGGATGTTTTTGAAGAGCTGGAATCGACAGCTTAAGGGATTTGTTATGGAAAACAGACAGCACAAACTGAAGATGCCCCCATGGCAGACAAATCCCCAGGGGGATCCCCGTCGCATCGGGATCGAGCTTGAAATGAGTGGTCTGGAGCTCGACGAGTTGGCGGCCATTCTGGCTGAGTTTCTCCATTTGGAGGCTACTTCAGATGGTCGTTATGCCCGCACCCTCAGTGGTGACAGTGCCGGTGACTGGGTCGTTGAGCTTGACTTTAATCTATTGAAAAAAATGGGGCGTGAAGAACGACGTTCAGGCACTTTAGAAGGAGATCTGGAAAATTCCGTTGAGGAGATGTTTGCCTGGGCAGCTGAAAGTGTTGTTCCACTGGAAATTGTCAGTCCTCCATTGCCTCTCCAGCGATTAGCACAGGTAGAGGAGCTTATCGCGGTTTTGCGCGACCAGGGAGCTAAAGGGACTTCGGATCGTCTGGTCAATGCCTTTGGTATGCAGTTCAATCCAGAGATACCTGCTGCAGATCCACAGATTATTACGGCTACCTTAAAATCTTTTTTGTGTCTCTACGAGTGGATATTAGACCGTGTTGCCGTCGATATGGCCCGCCGGGTGACAAGCTATGTCGACCCTTTCCCCAAGGACTATGTCCTTAAAGTGGCCGACCCCGACTACCACCCCGACATGAAGACGCTGATTGATGATTATCTGCGCGATAATCCAACCCGCAACCGCGCTCTTGACCTGCTTCCGTTGTTTCTACATCTTGATGAAAAAAGGGTTCGTACCGTCACCTCCGATGAGTTGATCAAGGCTCGCCCAACCTATCATTACCGTCTGCCAAACTGTGATATTCATAAAGCTGACTGGGGTCTTTATCTGTCCTGGAACGACTGGGTGACGGTGGAAGAACTGGCAGCCGACAGCAAGCGCCTGGCCGGCTGTTGCGCCGCCTTTCAAAAGCAACACGATAATCCACTGCGGCGCTGGTTCGGCAACTGGCGTGAAGAACTCGAATCGAAATGGCTACCCCGCTAAAGGTTAACCCCGGCACCACCACCGATCGCCGGCATGTGCGCAAATACCGGGCAGCATTACTCCTTGCTGTAGCCGGACTGCTCCTTGGTTTCTGGGGGTGGTGGATCTTTATCAACCCTCTAGCTTACCAGCCACCGGAAAACTCCCGCCCCATCTATGCGGAAACAAACCAGCGGGTTTTTGTCTATGGCACTCTGCGCTACCCCCTTATTCGCCGACTCATCCTGCGCCAGGCTACACCCGCAAGTCCGGCGGTTTTACCCGATTACCGCAAGCAGGGTCTCGATATAGTCAGGGCTCCCGGTGATATGACCCCGGGGCTTGTTCTCACAGTAACGCCGCAAGGGTTACGCCGACTCGACCGCTATGAACGGATAGGGCTGCGCTACGATCGGGTCAGACTCACCCTTGCTGATGAAAAACCCGCCTGGGTTTATCTGCGGTTGAGAGAATAACCATCATTTTTCGTAGCCGTTCAGCAAGGAATCAGGGCTACCATGCACATTGGGTGCTGAACAGATACGATTTTTCTTCTGACCTATTATCGAGTTGCGTTACAATCCGGTGATCTTCCTCCCTGAATGGATTTGTCATTCAACCAAAGAGGGTCATCATAGTTCGTTATTTTGTCAGGATCAGAAGATTTTACAGACAATGCTGCACTAACCCACTGCTGATTTTTTAAACTCAAGCGAAATTGAATCCATGCCTACAGATATCATTTTACTGATCGCCTATGTGTCGATGGCGCTGTTTTTCTCCTTCCTCTGTTCCGTCGCCGAAGCGGTGCTGCTCAGCATTACTCCCTCTTACGTCGAAGAACAGAAAGAGAAAAGCCCGGGGTTTGCTGACCTTCTGAAACAGCTCAAGCAGGACAATGTGGATCAATCCCTGGCAGCCATTCTGACCCTGAACACCATCGCCCATACTGTTGGCGCCATCCTCGCCGGAGCGAAAGCTGCTGTTGTTTTCGGCAACGCCTGGTTCGGTCTTTTTTCAGCCCTGATGACCCTGGCCATCCTGTTTTTTTCCGAAATCATTCCCAAAACCGTCGGTGCGCTTTACTGGGTCAAACTGACAAGACCTACCGCCTTTTTTATTAAAGGACTGATTACTGTTCTTTATCCGATCGTCTGGCTGTCGGAAAAGTTCACCAAATACATTACCCACGGTAAAGAGGTTCATATTTTCAGTCGTGCCGAATTTATCGCCATGGCAAAAATCGGCAGTCAAACCGGCCACCTTTCGGACAAGGAAGCACAATTCATCTCCAATCTTTTTCGCTTTTCACAAACCCAGGTCCGCGAAGTCATGGTTCCGCGCCCCCGCATCTTCGCCCTGGATATTGACGATGATCCGGCGACACTTCTGTCCCGTGTGCGTGATTCCCGGCATTCGCGATTTCCGGTTTACCAGGGGGATATCGACAATATTCAGGGGTTTGTTTTAGCAAAGGAGCTTCTCGGTCTGGCAATCACCTCAGCTGATTTTTCTATCACAAACGTTTTGCGCAAGCCCTACTTTGTCCCCGAAGCCAAACGAGTGCAAAACCTGATGCGCGAAATGCAGCAGGACAATGTTCACATAGCGATGGTCGTCGATGAATACGGAATGCTAAGCGGGCTCGTCACCTCTGAAGACCTCCTCGAAGAACTGGTTGGAGAAATTGAGGATGAACAAGATTTAGGAAGTCCAAAGCGCATTCAACGCTTGCAGAATGGAGTCTTTATCGTCGATGCCCTGCTATCCCTCAACGATCTGGATCAACTGATTGGAACACGACTGAACGACAGAGCAGGCCACTACGAAACCCTTTCCGGCTTAATTATGTACGAACTTGGTGAGCTGCCGGAAGAGGGTAAAACCCTGATGATCAGCAATCATCGATTCACCTGCGCCAAAGTCGAGGGCAATGCGATCCACAAGGTAAAAATCGAACCTGTCTCCTACCCCTGATTTCAGTTATTTGCATCCCTTGGGGCTAACGATTATTCCAACTGTCAGGATAATGAACCTGGGAAGACACTATGTTGAAAGAACTTGAACTGGGCCCCAGGCAGCGCACAACCGTTGCTGCCGCCATCACGCTGCTAGCTGTACTGATTCTGTTGACGGTATTCATTGCCGCCTTGTGGGGTCTGGCACGCTTTGTCGGTACTTTTCAGAATGTCTTGCTACCGCCCATCGTTGCGGGCATCCTGGCGATGCTGCTACGACCCTATTATGACTTGCTGGTCAAGGCCTGCCGTGGATATCAGCCCGGTGGCCTGATACTGTTTTTTCTTTTCGCCCTCATTCCGCTGGGTCTCCTCACCTGGTTTGGCGGCATCTTTGCCGCCAATCAATTAATCCGGCTTTTTGAAGACTTGCCGTCCATGCTGAATAGCCTACTTGAAGCTGGCAGGTCTGTGTGGCCTCAAGTCGCACCACTGCTGGAAAAGTATGGGTTGATGTCTGAGGTTGATAAGTTCCTGAAGGATCCCGTGGACATCGTTGCCAACCTGCTCCGAACATCGTGGGAGCGGATGTTACAGCCCATTGCTCAGATGTTTCAGTCAGCCGCCGGATTGTTCGCCTGGGCAGTCCTTCCACTTTATTTAACTTTCTTTCTTATGGCTAAGCCATTTCATTCCGAGCAGATGAGTGAATTTTTGCCGTTTTTAAAGAAGGAAACCAGAGACGATGTTGTCTATCTGTTCGATCAGTTCATCGGTATTCTGCTAACGTTCTTCCGTGGTCAGATCATCATTGCCTTGGCCCAGGGTATACTTTTTGCCATCGGGTTTGCGCTGATTGGGCTTCCCTACGGCATCATCATCGGCATGATGCTGGGGCTGCTTAACATCATCCCCTACCTTGGCAGTATCGTGGGTCTCAGTGTTGCGCTGCCGCTGGCGTATTTCAGCGATGAGGGAGGAGGCTTGCGACTGACACTGACTCTCACAGTGTTCGCAGTGGTACAGATGATCGAAGGTTATCTCCTCACCCCGAAAATTATGGGCAATCGTACGGGCCTGCATCCCGGCCTCATTGTATTCGCTGTCTTCTTCTGGGGCGTCGCCCTTGGTGGCATTCTTGGTATGATACTGGCTGTCCCTTTAACGGCTTTTGCCGTCGTCTTCTGGAGATTATTGAAGAAGAAGTATATTATGGAAGTCATGTAAAGAGAATCTCGCCAATAGTTGCGATCAGGATCGCTGGTTCATTCTTCGCAGTTCTGGTCACCAACTTGAACAATAGTCAGGCAGGATCACTTCACTTAGACAGGAGTAGCATTATGGGTCCAGAACATTTTGGCTGGGGCGGCTGGTGGATATTTCCAACCATGATGCCTCTTTTAATGATCGTTGTTGTCGTTGCCATGTTGTATTTTTTATTCGGGCGTGGTGGTGGTCCCACGCCACCTTGGTGGAATGATTCCGATCGGCCTTCAGGTCACTCCAGGGATTCTGAAACAGCCATCGAGGTGCTCAAAAAACGTTACGCAAAGGGTGAGATTACCCGAGAAGAATTTGAGCAGATAAAAAAAGATCTTCAGGGCTGACAGGGTTGGATCAGGTTGTGAACAAGACGGGCTGTTCATAACGCCGCAGATTTCTTGTCGCGTTTTTTGCCGGCAGCTGTTTTCCACGGATAACCATCATAAGAACCCGAAACACCCACGTTGTGTTATGCCTCACCATTCCACCCGGTTCCGGCCCTTTTGTTTTGCCAGGTACATTTTCCGGTCCACTTCGACCAGGATCTCCTTCAAAGTTGCGCCGCTTTGGATTTCCGATACACCAATGCTCAGGGTAATGCCCAAGCCCTGGGCAAACTGATATTCCCGAACGGCGGTGCAGATTTTTTCGGCAATGGTTTGGGCTGTAGGCAACGATGTTTCGGGGCAAACCAGAATGAATTCTTCCCCTCCCCATCTGCCAAGGGTGTCGGTCTGACGAATGACGGACTGAACAAGCCCCACAAGTTCCACAAGCACCTGGTCTCCTACCTCATGCCCGTGGTTGTCGTTGACGGCTTTGAAGTGGTCAATATCGAACAGGAAAATGCAAAAGGGTTTTTTGTAACGGTTGAACCGGCCAATTTCTTGGTCAATAACTTGCTGGGTTCTTCGGCGGTTTGCAAT
>JAGYPB010000085.1 GCA_018399135.1 Deltaproteobacteria bacterium
TTTATAAAAAAATTAACGTCTTGTCAAACAAAAATGGCGCGCCAGGAGGGATTCGAACCCCCGGCCTACGGATTAGAAGTCCGTTGCTCTATCCAGCTGAGCTACTGGCGCTTGATTTATCTAGACGACAAACGAATAAGGGCTGGTTTCTAGCATGCTGATCAAAGATTTGCAACGAATTTTGTCATCACTCAAACGCCATCAGCATGCACCTGACCAGGATCGTTCTGACCGTTATGCCCGATTCAGGAAGGGTCTTCAGCAGAGATATCGGCGGTACCGGCAACGGCAACCTGTGGATCCTGAAAAAAAGGATCATTGGGGAAATCAGTACGGATATCAGTAGCGTGATTTAACGTTCGCTGCAACAGGTCAAACAGGTGTCCAAAGCCTGGATCTTCAGCAAAGGGGTCATTATCCTGAACATAATTATCCCACGCCTTTGATGTTGCCACCGGATCCTCGTTAAAGAGATCAACTGAGTTGCAGACTTCAGATCGTTGCGCGCAAACAGCCTGCTCCAGCAGGGAAAAACTGTAGAGCAGATCATAGATCAACTCCTTCGGTTCCGGCATACCACTGCGGTAAAGACGTGCCAACTGCTCCAGCCATTCTGCTGCCAGGCTATAATTTCGGCTCTGAAGCTGCTGCAACCGAGACGGCAACACCTCAATCGTGGCCAATGAACAACAGACGCTATCAGTGATTTTATGGACACTGCTGAGATTCTCTGCTGCAGATCGTACAAATAACTGTTGTAAACGACCAATCAGCGCCTCAGTCGATTGCTTTTCTGTACCCGGCAATCTGTCAGCATGCTGGCGTAATGCTTCTGCGCAGCTATAGATACATTGCAACATATCGAGTTGTTGATCACCATCACTCATTTAAACCTCGCAGAACAGAAAATAGGATAACCAACTCATATCATCAGACTGATATCTCATTGGAAACAATACCTTGGTTAACTCAAGAGAGCAACTTAACTAACGGGAGGGCCTTTGTGCATCCAACACAAAGTGCACCGGAACAACGACCCAACTCTCAACATCCCTCCCGGCACGACTGGCAGGGGCAAAGCGCCAACGCTTGATGGCTCTATGGGCAGCAGCATCCAGACTCCTGTAACCGCTTGAACTTTCGAGCTTCACTTCTCCGACATCACCGCTGGCAAGCACCCGAACCTTCAATTCAGCTGTCCCTTCCCAACCACGGCGCCGCGCAATGCCAGGGTAAGCTGGGGCAGGAGTATAACCATAGCGCGGCTGGGCGGCCACCTGCACGACGATAGACTCTCTGACATCCTCTGTGCCGGCATCAGCCTGAGACGTTGCTGACTTTAATGGACTTTGCTCGGCAAGAGAAGTCCGCGTTGCAGACAGGGTCTCTGCCGCTGACTGCGGATCGATTATCGGTAGATCAACGTGTTCCAAAAAGGGTGCTGAGGTGTTATCAGGCGATGGTGTGACAACAGGTTCGGGAGACGGTAGCAGCTGTTGTTGCCTTTGAACAGGTTGCGTTGGGGCTTCGTCGGCAACAGCTAAAAACAGTTCTTCCGATTCCAAGGGCCGAGGGTCCACCTCAGCCGGCATCTCCTGCCTGGTCGGCTGATTGACAAACTCTTGTGTCCTGGCTGGAAGGTCACTCTTTTGCTCCCCGGCCAGGGGGGCCTCTTGGGACTCTGTCAACTTTAGTTCCTGCCCACCTGAGGGAACATCAGTGATAGCCACAAAGGGATCCAGCTGGCGTTGCACCAGCGCAACGCCAACGACAGACCCTTCAGCTTGCGGCATGTTGTTATCGAGGGTTAAGGCCAACACAACAACATGCAGGACAACTGCAGACAGAACAAACCCAAATATACGCATGGTTCCCTGGTAACCTGACCTCATTATTCCTACGCGCAACGTATCTGTTCAGCACAGGATCCGAAGGCCCTGCGCCATGAGCGGCAGCTGAACAGTTACCGCGCAACATTGTATTCATAGTTCATTGGGATCTTCAAAAACCTCAAAAACTGCGCTATGACTAACAGTACCATGACGATTGCTGACCAGCAGATTGTAGCGTCCTGGATTCATCGGTGCCGACAAGACAACATTCAGCTGGTTACGCGATTGCAATTTAACACTATTGGCAAAGCGGGGAAGCGGAATAGCTGATATACCGCTCGCATCCTGAAAAAAATACAGCAGACCTTCATCGATGAGCAAAAATTTCGATAACCGGCTAAGGGGGATCGTCCCGATCAACAACGGTTTTGCAGGCAGTGTTACATCGACGATATGAACACCGTCCCGCAGAGAAACAAGATAGACCAGGTTCTGATGAAAGCGCACCCCCTTGCTGTATCCCGGCAAGACAATGGTACTGACCAGTTGCGGACTTACCGGGTTGCTAACATCGACTATCAATAAACCGGAGCGCCCATTGGCGATATAAGCCATCCCACCCTGCACATCAATATCGACCTGTTGATCAAATTGCTGTGCGGGGAAAGGCGGGCGCAACTGACTGACCTGTTCCAGCTTACCATCAACGTGGACGCGATATATCAACAAACCCTGATCATAGGTTACACCCAACAAATGATCATCAACAGCCACCATGCCAACAATCTGAGGCGCTGCCAACTGGTCAATCACACGGGGATTATCAATATCGGCAATAGCAGTCACCTGCAAACCAGTACGAAGGGAATAACTGATTAAATAATCATTGATGACCTGTAAACGATTTGCAGCATAGTCAGGCCAGGCTGCCAGCAGTTGTGGACTGGTGCGAATGGTAATATCAAACACCCTGACGCCGGCATTTACTTGAGTGACAAAAAGAAGATTCTGATAACGAGCAAGAGAAAAACTCGGCACTGGCGCGTGGGCAAAATGGACAGCGCGATCCTGTTGTTTATCAACAAAGGCTACACCACCAACACCGGCCAATTTAAAACTGAGGTAAAGAAGGTCATCAACGAGCATACCATCGTTCACCCCCGGCAAGGAACTTATCCACTTGACCACCTGGCGCGAACGTAACAGCTGGCGATCAACTGTCAACAGCCCTTCCAGAGAACCGGTTATATATAAATACTCACCGTTTTCAGCCAGGGTCTGCAACCCCTCCACAAACGCCATTGGTTGCGACATGAGATGATCGCGATGATCCAGAATACGCAAGCCCACGCTGCGATCAATCACATACAGGTGATTCTTCCCTGCGATCAGACTCATAATAGAGCCAAAATCATCCCAAACATGGATCAATTCCAGTTGTGCCAACCGTTTTATCGGATTTTCCTGACCCAAATCATAAACCCGGAAACTGTCTGCCAGTGCAACATAGAGCTGCGCATTTTTCGTCATAAGAGCGCGCACAGCAGATTCAAAGTGCATCTGATCAACCAGCTTCAATGCCCCCGGATCACTGCAATCGTAAAGGGAAAGGACACTGTTACGATCATAAAGGAAGAGCAGATCGCCGTAAAAGACCATGCCTCTGATGATACTGTCAAAAGGGAAATGCCCGATTTGCCGCGCTCGCAATGGCTGATCCAACGATTGACTCACCTCATAAACCATGAGCCCACCAGAAAAGGTATTCACATACAAGTGCCCCGCATGAAAATAACTGGTGGTTGTGATATCACCGGTCCAGATTTCAGACTCGATAGTAAGCTGTCCCTGTTTCAAGGTCATAATAACCAATCCCAGCCGCCCACAGGACACAAACAACATACCGTCACTATAGTGAAGATCAATGACTGAACGGCCGGCCAGGTACGTATCCAGTAAGCGCGGTGAGGCAGGGTGAGCAATACTGACAAGTTTCAAACCATCGTTACTGCCAAGCAACAGGACATCGCCGATGATCAGGCTGGTATTAAAAAATCCATCCAACGGATAACGATTTATCACCGTATCCTGATTACTGACGTCCATGACCAGGCTGACTAGGGTGTTGTGGTCAAAACCGCTGCCATCAAGTTGAAAAGTCGTGGTGCTGCCTGCTGCTAACCGTTGAACAGGCGGTGGATCAACAACCAGAGCTGCGGTGGAGCTGAGGTAATCCCGGAACATTCCGCCAAACCAGAACAGAAGAACAACACCCAGAGCAATGCAGGAAAACAAAACAACCAGAGGCAGCAAACGATTCATCAGATCGCCTCCTCTACGACAACGGAGGAAGAAACATCGGCTTTTGCCAGTAATGGGTCAATGATCAGATGCAGCTCCGATTTACTGAGAGGCTTTTTAAGGGAACCCGTGACAGGCTCAGCCATCAGGTCAGTATGATCATGCTCACCCAGCAGATAACAAGGGGGCAACTCTCTTGTTAACAACGCCAGCTCGTCAAAGCTCTGAGCTGTCAGTTCGGCAGCATCAAGAATCATCAGAATGACATGAGCGTGACGGCTCAACTCCACAGCATCCTGGATAGTATCGACACAATCAGGGACAATCTGCCACGCTGCCAGGGTCAATCTTAACAACTGCCGCTCAGCGGCATGGCGACCAACAAAAACCACCCGAGAAGCTGCTTTCTGAAGATTTTCAGCAACAGAAACAGGGCGCACGGAGTCTTGATGTTGCGGTACAGCGTTGTACGAAAGCGGCTCCACAGGCAGACTCGAAAGCAACTCAAGCAGACGTCGCCAGGTGATGGGTTGATACAACGGCAAGGCGCTATCAATTTCTGATATCTGTGCTGTCGAATCGCGACTCACCAGCACAAGCTGGTGGGTTAATGATGTCCATGTACCACTCCCCCGATCATGCTGAGCATGCCAGCTCTGACTCAACAGCAGGAGAGGACACAAAGCACCCCGGCGCCGCAAACGCTCCAGCAGCGACAGACACGCAGCGGCAGAATCGACCCTGGTCACCTCAGCACCAAGTTCTGACAGATGCCGTTCAAGCAAAGCGGCCGAACAGCCATTATCGACACCAACAATCACAGCCATCCCAGTCAAATCAACCGGAACCAAAGGCCGGGAGGCTACGACCAGCGGCAGACACAATTCGACGATAAAACAGCTACCGACATCGGGTCGACTTGTGACATTGATGTTGCCCCCCATCAAATCAACCAGCTGTTTTACAATCGGCAGGCCGAGACCACTACCCCTGCTGACATCCGAAAACAGATTGTTATGTTGATAAAACAGATCAAAGACGCGCCGGCTGGTCACTTCATCCATACCCACCCCGGTATCCTCTACCGTAAAAATAAAACGCCCCCGTTCGTTTCCTTCCATCACCAGTGTCAAACGCGCCGTCACAATCCCCTCAGGGGTAAATTTGATGGCATTGCCAATCAAGTTCATCATAATCTGCCAGATTCTCGCCCGATCTCCACGCCCTCGTTGCAGAGCTGCTATGGAAATATCAGCTACAAGCTCAACACCGTTGGCTTGTGCCTGGGGAGCCAGCAATTCAACAACCTCCTCAAGGATGCCTGCCGGTTCGATGTCGTCAAGATCAAGTTCCAGCATCCCGGCTTCAATGCGTGCTATATCAAGGACATCGCTGATTAGCGCCAACAGGTCATTTCCTGATTTATCAACGGTATCAACCAACGTGCGCTGCTGTTCTGTCAACGCGGTGCGCTGCAGCAAGCCGTTCATTCCCAGCACACCAATCAGCGGGGTTCGGAGTTCATGGGTCATCCGCGACAAAAATTGTGACTTGGCTTCATTTGCCGAATCGGCCTGCCGGCGTGCTTCCTCCAGGTCAACTACCGCAGCGCGCAACGCTGCCGTACGTTGATGAACCGTCGACTCCAGGTGTTCCTGATAGCGGGATTGCCGGCGTTGGTGATCTTCCACCTGATCAAGCATATGATTCAACCCATCAACCAGCAGGGCAATTTCATCGTTGCTCATCCTGGTCGCCCGGAGCGAATAATCCTGTCGCGCCGATACCTTTTCCATCACCCCGGCGAGGTTCAGCAACGGTACAGAAATCGGCTTCTGCAGTCGTCCGGCAAGAAACCATGAAAGGATAAACAACAGGATCAGCGACAGGGTTGTACCGAAAGCGACACCACTCAAACGCCCATAAAGGGCGTCAAGATCACTAAGGACATAAAGGGTTCCGACGCGATTTTCTTCATAGAAGATGGGTGTAAAAATACCCAGATGGGAAAAACTCGAATTGATTTTTTCTCCGGTCGCTGTTGTCCAGTAGGCTTTGTTGGCAGGGTCGAAGTCCACCTCAAGACACCTCCAGGCAAAGGGCGCATTTTTCTGCGACAGATATTCTGCCACAGGCTCCCCCCGTTCATTAAACAGATAGGCAGCATGGATATGTTTCTGAGTTGCCAGTGCGGCAAGATATTTTTCTGTCTCCTGGTATTGGCTGAGCACCAAAGACTGACGGCTACTACCACCAACAGCAGCAGTAAGGACCCTGAGCTCCTGAATCAACGTGGCTCTGGTAGCAAACACCTCGGCGGTCAGCACCACAAGGCTGACAATCAACAACAAAACCACACTGATCATCATCAACAAGATGGTCAGCTTGTTTTTTATAGACTGTCTTGACCGAATTTTAGCCATGAGCGAGCAATCCAAATATGTTGGCAGAAGAGGATTCGACAGCCTATCAATTCATGGAAAAAAATTGAAGTTATTAACAATAAAGGTATCTGTTCAGCACCGGATAGGGGATCCTATGTCAAGGGACGCTTTTCGTCATCCAT
>JAGYPB010000086.1 GCA_018399135.1 Deltaproteobacteria bacterium
GTCCACGCCCAGAAAGACCTGGACCTGCTGACGGAAAACAACCGTACCGAAGTCATCAAGAACGACAGCCACCTGACGGTGGAGAACAACCGCTTCAGCCACACCAAAGGCCACAGCCACCACACCGTGGACGGCGAGAAGCGCGAGCAAACCGGCAAAGACCACAGCTTCAACGTAACCGGCACCCTGCACCTGAAAGCCGGCACCGCCTGGCTCAGCGATTCGGGTACCGAGTTGCATATCAAGGCCGGCCAGAAAGCGGTGATCGAAGCCGGCGCCGAAATCACCCTGAAAGCCGGCGGCAGCTTCGTAAAGATCGACCCCAGCGGCGTGGCGTTGAGTGGCGCGAGCATCAAGATGAACGCCGGTGGCGCTGGCGGGAAAGGCAGTGGACAGAAGGTGCAGGTGCCGGAGATGCCAGGGTTGGTGACGGCTGCGGGTGGCGTTGTGGCGCCGGTGGCGTTGGCGGAAGTCGATCAACGTCTGGATGCCGAGCCAAAAGCCATCGTTGCCCATCGCCTCAAGCAGGCACGCATGCAAGGAACGGCCATTGTTGAGCAGTGCCAGCAACAACCTGATGGCTCCTGTCCGCTCGGTAACTGCCCGTGCGGCAAGAACCAGTCGGCATGATCGGAGGGGAGAGGTCCGTGGCATTACCAAAACCTTCATCTGACAAAGTGCGTTACCTGGTGTTGGAATCCCGCCAGAATCCACCGGTTGTGCGGTCTTTGTATGCGCAGGCAGACAACCCGAAGTGGGTGCACCTGTTTGCTGAAACAGACTGGCAGCAATACCTGGCTGAAAGCCCCGTTGTCCTGGAAGCAAACCAGAGTAGCCCTGAATACCAGTGGGCGCTGAAAGGACTGAAAGAGGGACGATTAACGGGCCTGATTCTGGAGTCGTCAGAAGGGCTCGAGTCCGTCACGAAATGGTTAAGAGCGCGTCTGAAAGTACGCTTCGATGGGCAACGACAGGGC
Source organism: Deltaproteobacteria bacterium (assembly GCA_018399135.1). Classification (GTDB taxonomy): domain Bacteria; phylum Desulfobacterota; class Desulfuromonadia; order Desulfuromonadales; family Geopsychrobacteraceae; genus Pelovirga. The sequence goes on from JAGYPB010000086.1 coordinate 978, forward strand.
CTGTTGCGCTTCTATGACCCGGATGTTTGGTATCGGCTATCTCCGGTGGTCCAGGACCAAGCGGATGTAGTGGAACGAGTTATCTACTGGCATGGTAATTCCGGTGAGGCCCGCTGGCTAACCACCGAAAAACCAAGCCCGTTTAACATGTTCCCTGTGCCCACACTGAACGAAAGCCAATGGCAGGCATTGAACATTGTTACAGCCTGAGAATGAATTCACCGCTAGACAAAGCAAGGAATGACAGGGATGTCTGAGAACAACTCGAACCAGGTTGCCGGAAGCTGTGGTCCCGCCTGTGAGGGCGAATCACTGATTATTGAGGTGATGGGTAGGGATCATCCGGAGGGGCACAGTTTCAGAATCTTTGATGACACCAACTACGAGCAGCAGGAATGGTTGGAAAATCAGGTTCAGGTTGAACCACTGGAAGATTCGGTTCTTCACGTTTGGCCCTGGCGAGGGCAACCCAGTCGCAATATCTGGATCGAGATTGAAGCCGATGGCAGCCCGATTCGAGTACCGTTCCTGAAAGGAGCCGCTGGCATTGATCGGGAGATCGAGCGGCAACGTCATGTCATTTTGCCTGTTGTTCCCGCCACGCTGATCTCTGGTGTTGAGTTGCATGGAAGCAACCCGGTTCACCACGTACTTGCTAGAGCTGGATTCCTTTACCTGTTTCATGAAGGAAAGCTTTGGCGGGAACTGGAGATCCAGCTCGATGAAAGTGGCGTTACCCGATACTACGATGTCGCTTTGACTGAACATCGCGCGAACGATGGCAAACTCAGGGCTGGCTATCGCGATGTGACTGGAACCGGTCTTGAAGAAATCTGGCTGCCAGCCAGGATCGGTGGTGGCTGGCTGAATCTGCAAGCGGCGTACAGCGAATCACAGTGGCCGGGTGAGCGCGTAAATCACCTTGAACGGTCAGATGGTGACCGTTCAAATCGCTGTAACCTGATCAGGATGCAGTTTGATACTGACCGCAAAGAGGACGTTGCCAACCTTCGTGTGTCAAACGGAAATACCACAGCGTTTCTCGCCCAATATTTAGAGCCTCAGCGGCCAAGAAAGCCCGCTCTGGAGTGGCAGTTTGATCGGCCGGAAAAGTATTTGCTGGATCTGGACGGGATATACCACGACACAGCGATGCGGGCTGCAGTGTCGATGCACCAGCGGCAAGAGGATCCTGATCCGGAAGATCCGGTTGCTGAAGATGAGCGCCCAGAGATGACGGCGTTGTCCAATTGTTTGCACAATACACTGCAGGAGCTGAACCTCGCAGAGGCGGAGTCACCGGTGGAAGGCCGGCAAGGGGACCCCGAGCCATTTTCCTGGGATGGGTCGGAATCTTGTGTGGCGGACTGCACCGAGCAAGCCAAGACTCGTGGTATTGGTGCGATCCGGTTGGATGATCCGGTTTACCAGTTGCGATATAACCAGCGTCGTCGTCAGGTTGCCGTCTGGTTCATGAATGCGGCAGTACGGCGGGCCCGGTTCAGGCCCTATTTCGATTCTGCATTGTTGGTCCACTCGGTTATTGAGCCTGAGTTGATCGGCTCTGAGCCAAATCCGCTCCATAAACATATTTCTGAGGTAAACAGAGATGGCAGGGTGGAGCTGGAGCGTTCGCTGTCCGTGTCCGAGCGAGCAATGGCCAGGCAATATCTGGATCGCGTTCACACGGAATTGTTAGAGCGGCTATCTGATGAGCGCACTCATCATGTGCTGACAGACCTGTTCACACATTCCAGTTACGACTATGCAGGTGCATTCAACTTTGTGACTTCTCTGGTCATGAATCTGGTGACAGAGCCTGCGGAGTGCGATGCTCTCGACGTAGACGTTGAAGGGGCCGTGGATGGCCAGGGGAAACAATGGCTTGAAGGCTTGTGTGAGGGCCGTCACAGCCGGGTGTTACATTCCTTGCTGTTCCCCCGCTTTCAATCGGAAGACCTGGAAAAGCCCTATGAGGCGCCCGCTGAACCTAAGCCCAATCACGGCAACGGCAGGTTCCGGGAGACGGATCTGGCCGCAATGGCTGAGATGGATCTGCCAGACATTGATGATCTCAAAACCATGGATGGTCTTGAGCTTGCGGTTGAAGCCGCCGCCGGTTCCTTTGAAACGGTTTTGACAACAGGCATGCGCATAGGTGGCCAGGTCTTGATGGGGGTTCACGGTAATATGTGGTCGGCCATCCATCATGCGAGCCATGCGATCCATGTGCGTAATAGTGAACTTGCGGATATTCGCAAAGAACTTGAAACCCTTCGGACGCAAAAGGCTGAACTTGAAAACCGGCGTTGGGCCGTTGAGCGGAGGTTAGATAATCTCAGAGGTAAGGAAGCAGAGCTTGCGGATATTCGGAACCGGCTGAGCCAGATGGAAACCCGTTACCAAGGGTTAATGTTACAACAACAAGCAATTGCAAAAACGGCGATTCTTGGTCGGATGAAGCTCTACTCCGGATCAATCGAACAGTTGCGCCGCTCACTACCGGGTTTGCTCGGGAAGATGGAACTTAAACGTTTCTCCAAGGCGTTGCAGAAGGATTATTTGGTTATCGAAATCAGCAAGAGCCGGCTAAGACAGTTCACTAATCAGCGGGATATCGCGTTGTTCGGGGACTTTGTTCAGCAGGGGGCTGATCAGGAAGTTCAGGCGTCCACCAATAAGAAGCGGAGCAGCGCAGCCGGTATTGCTTCAGACGTTGCAGATGATGTTTATGTGTTGGTTATCCCGAAAACCGAAGCGATTGCCAGAGCATTGGAGGAGATCGCTGCTGCAGAATCCCGGTTTCGAGACGCAGTGCATGCGCTGGAAGCTCTGGAGGGTGCACTGGATAACGCACCGAACACCCCGGCAGCCGCTGCCGCGATAGCTGCGCGAAAACTAGATGCTGCGAAGCAGGAGTTGGATACCGCCGAGAGAGAACTGAGAGCGTTTGAACGAGATAGCGCGCGGGTTAATGGAAGAGAGCAATATGTAAGTGAGCTTGAAGCAGCGAATGATGCTGCTAACCGGGTTGATCAAGCCGAAATCAATAGCAAAAGATCCAGCCGCCTTTATCGGGTGCTTAGCAAGCCGATTTTTCCAGTGTTTGTTGGCTTGATGGAAGTTCATAACATCTCCAGTGTTTGGGCCGCGGACGCATACCAAGGTCGTGTCAAAGGAGCTTTTTCCTCTAACGTCAAAATGCTTAGTGCGGGTATAGACATAGCCGCAGCTGGCGCTGCTATCAGTGAAAGATGGGTGCTAGGTCCATCAAAAATTCTCTCTTTACGATTGCCGGGCGGCGTCGGAGAAGTCTTTGCTAAGCGCTTCGGGGCACCGCTGACAATAAGAAGCGGCCTAGGTGCAGCGGCTGGTTTTTTGATGGCGCTGGATGCCGGTTTTGATGCCTACTACGAATACCGGATGGGCAACACCGGGGCGGCCATTGGCTATGGTCTTCTGGCCGGAAGCGGTGTGGCGTTTGGCTTTGCCAGTCTGGTTGGCAAGTCTGGCTTGTTACTGGTACTTGGGCCAAAAGGCTGGCTGGTTGCTGGTGTGGTACTTGCGGTGGCAGGTCTGGCCACTGTATTCGCATTTAGTGATGAGCCTCTGGATATCTGGATGAGGCACGGACCTTTCGGACCATTGAATGAAAAGCCCTTTCTAAAAGAGCCGGATGAAGCATACTATCGATTGATCAGCCTTTTGATGGGCGTCTCAGTCCGACTAGAGTACAACCCTTTACGTCTGGCTGCCCGTGAGGCCCTTTCGTCAGAAGAAGATGAGCCTGATGGAAGGTTGCTTGCACTGTCAAATTCCGGTGAGCGTTTGGTAATCGAAAGTGCTATTTCTGGGTTGTTCAGTTCTGGGATGTTTTCCAAAGTTATCGTCGAACTCCAAATTTTTGAAACAGTTGCGGTTACCAGGGGGAGAGGCCAAGTTCGCGTAAATAAGATAGCTGGAGACGATGTAGAACAGTATCGACTGTTGACAGAGCAGTCTGAAACAGGAGCGCACGTTTACCTAAATGCTCCCGCCAATCAGCGACGGCAGCTCGATAGTTGGCCCTGGGAGGGCGATGTATGGGAAACAAAGACCTATCGGTGGCAGGCTAAAGTGCAGATTCAGGCGAGGAAATCTCCTAGTGGTTTGTTGATGGTTTTCCCGGCCCCGCCTCCCGAGGATTCTTTGTCATTTAATAGGGATAACGATTCCCATAGCAAACCTGAGTTCAGTCGAAACAACCAGCCGTTCTGGTACAATCAGAGAGTTCAGGAAAATGTTGAATAATTTATCCAGCGCTGTTTGCACCGGTGATTACTACGGGCAATTTGCTTACCGTTCTGATGTTATTCCTCCTCAAAAGAATCAGGTAGAGGAATTGAACCGGACAGGATTGGATCGGTCTGCCAGTCTGCGACTGCCATGGGGGAGTACCCGTGAGGTGGTGCCCCCCAACTTCATGTCAGATGATCCACCTAAAAAGCTGCGAAGGTTGGAAAAGAAAGAGGATCTGGCGGATAAACTTGGTCTTTACGTCGAGAACAGCCACGAATGCTTCCGGCATGCACCCCTGGCTTTTCAGGCGCGGTTCTTTGACATGATGTGTGTTGTAGGCAAAATCTGGGCCTACATTGTCTCTCCGATGTATGTTTTAGTCTTAATTCTTACATCTCCGCTGGTAGGGAATAGGGGGCAGACTTGGTCTGAATATATGCAAGGTTTCGTTTATGGGGATCTTGTTTTGTTGACCGGAGGCTTAGTTCTCCTCCTCATCTCCCACCTAGCCTTCCGCCTCTTCCCCAAATGGCTTTATCAAAACGGCCGCGGCCCCGAATGGGAATTCAATCGCCGTACTGGCATCATCAAAGTCTGGCAATATTCCCGGAAACTCCCGTTCCTGCCCAGAAAGCCTCCAGTAGTGATCGAAAAACCCTTCTACGAATTCGATGCCTGGTGCTGCGCTCGGGTAGACCGTTTCGGCACACTGTTTGATCTGGTGCTGTCTCACCGTTACAGCAAGCTGGACGTCACCGTTGGCGATATCCTTGGCGCCCACGGCAGCGCCACCATGTGTTACGCCTACTGGGACTTTATCCAGAACTACATGGATATCACCAAACCGCTGCCGGAGCTTCCCCTGCTGGAGCGATACCGCCTGCTGGATCCGACCACGGCAGAGCATGACCAGAAGACGGGCCGGCCAGCGCGATACTGGCGGGACATGGACGATGAAACCTTCAAGAAGCACGTGGACCGGATGTTCACCGAAGTCACCATCATTGACACCGCCCAGCGGCGCAACGTGATGGCAGAGAAGCTGAGTTATGCCTCATGACGAAAGCGAAGAGAGAGCAATTTGGTTAAGCAGTACAGGCTTTTCCCGCTAATTAGCGCGTAATGTGTTGGCTTTGTCCCTCTACAACGTACCAATGCTAAAGAATCGGTTAATGGATTAACTCCGATGGATTCAACGTACTCAAAAGTATCAACCGTCAAGCATCAGGTGTACCCGAAAAGCAGGGCATTGATGTATGCAACCGGCACTCTATTGTTTGGAACGGCCCTGGGCTTCGGATATCTGTTTTATCTGGAAGCATCGGCCGCGTTTGCATTTGGCTTCGTCATATTTATAAGCATTG
>JAGYPB010000087.1 GCA_018399135.1 Deltaproteobacteria bacterium
GACCCAGCCTGATTGCCGCCATGCGTATAGCCGACCTGGCCGTGTGCACGGGGGCGTCGCTGGAAGCCGGCTGGCTGCCTTCGCTGATCTCAAGGGCGGCCAATCGCAAGATCCAGCCCGGTAGCGATGGGCTGTTCTTTGCGGCCGACCATGCTCCTCTGCATCAGAGTCATGAGCACGTTAACCGCAGCATGGGGGACGTCCATCCGGAGGGCGACCCGCATCTGCATCTGTCTCCGGACGCTATTCCCCGGGTTGTCGATGCTCTGGCTAAACGTCTCGCATCCCTGGCCCCCGAACAGGCCACAGCTATCCAGCAGCGCTACATACGCTGGCGTGGGGACTGGAATCAGGAAAGACAACGATGGCGAGTAGCGGCCCAGAGACTCGAAGGCACCGGGGTGGTAACACAGCACTCTAAATTTGATTACCTGCTGCGGTGGTTGAACGTTAATGTGGTAGCTGACCTTGAGCCTAAACCCGGCTTACCGCCCAGCAGCCGTCACCTGAGAGATGTGCTGGCAACACCCAACATATCTGACGCATCTGTTATTGTGGTGGCCTCCTATCAGGATGATCGTCCAGCAATTTGGTTGTCCAACCAGTCAGGGATTCCGAAAGTGGTCTTGCCAAGCACGGTGACCGGAGAATCAGGCCAACAGACCCTTCAGGAAGTCATTGGCTTGATCATTGAGGCGCTGCTGGCACACCAGAGGTTTGGACATGTGGACTGATTGGAGCTGGCTCTGGCCGGCTGTCACAGCCAGCGCTCTGATCTCAGTAGCGCTGGTGCCGCTAGGGCACCGTGTTCTGGCCAGAGGCATGGTCTTTGCTGATCTGGCCATCGCCCAATGGGCAGCACTTGGCATTCTCCTTGCCGGCAATATCGCGCCGGGCGCTGATCACACCATCAAGCTATCAGGCAGTTTGCTTTTGGCACTCATTGCAGTATCCGCCGTCAGTCTCGTGCTCCGTCTCATGGAAAGGCATCGCGAGGCAATGATTGGCCTGCTGTACGCCGTCGGTGCAAGTTTAGCCACACTTATCGTCAGTCGTGACCCACATGGCGCCCATCGTCTGACGGCCACACTGGACGGAGATCTTCTATGGACCACGACGGGAAGCCTGTTGCCACTTGTCGTACTCGCCATCAGCGTAGTGTGGTGGCAGTTTCGGCTGCCTGAGCCGTGGATAAAGCGTTTGTTCCTACCTTTATTTGCGGTGGCTATCACGCTGACCGTGGAGCTTGCGGGTATTTATGTTGTGTTTACGTCATTGATTGCAGCACCTCTACTGATCTGTCATTTGAAAGGCTATTCCATCGCTGCCGCTGTTGTGGCCTGCTTTATGGGGCATGCGCTCGGCACAGTAGTATCGGCATGGATGGACCTTCCAACCGGCCCGAGCGTCGTCGTAGCGGTGATTCTCACCAGCTCTCTTGCAACATTGCGGGTCTACGGCAGAGGCCGTCGTCCAGTACCGAGTTGATGGGCGACATAAGCGTCCAACTCCGTTGCGGGCATAGGTCTGGCAAACAAAAACCCCTGAAAAAATTGGCATCCCATGGCCTTCAGGCGCCGCAACTGCCCTGCGGTTTCAACGCCCTCTGCGAGTGCCCGCATGCCAAGCGAGGACGCCAGCGCAAGAATCGTTTCCGCAATGGCCGCATCGCTTGGATCGTCTAGCAGATCACGAACAAAGCTCTGGTCAATTTTAAGTTCATCAAGAGGTAAATTTTTGAGGTAGGAGAGCGAAGAGTATCCGGTGCCAAAATCATCCAGCGAGACCGTCACACCCATATTTCGGATTTCACAAATCATAGCCGACACGTGGGCCAAGTCGAGAGCAAAAACCGATTCGGTTATTTCAAGCTTGAGGTTTTCGGCCAACTCCGCCTGAACGGCGATCTTGTTCTGTAAATTGGAGACAAAATCGGGTGACTGAAACTGTTTGGCACTGACATTGACCGAAAGCGACAGTTCTTCGAACCCACTCCCCCGATTGGCCCAGGCCTGCAAGATTCCTAGAGACTGATCCAGCACGTAAGCGCCAATCTCTCCAATCAATCCTGCGTCCTCGGCAAGAGGAATGAATTCACCGGGAGAGACAAAGCCACGGCTGGGAGAGTTCCACCGTATCAAAGCCTCCGCGCCTATGACGGTGCCATCACCATCAACCTGGGGTTGATAATAAACCATTAACTGTTTGTGCCGTATCGCCTGACGCAAGTCCGCTTCAAGTGATAGCCGTTGAGACACCGCTGTCTGCATGTTCTGATCAAAGAAACGAATGCAGTTACGCCCATCGTCTTTAGCTCGGAACATGGCCAGATCTGCCTGCGCAAGCAGTTGCTCCAGAGTCGTATCATGATCATGGAACAGGGCTACTCCCATACTGGAGGAGCCCTGGTATTCCGCTCCATTCAACAAGTAGGTGCCATTGAGCGCATCCCGTATTTTTTCACAGACCTTTTCGGCCTGTTCAGCGGGCGGGCGGGCATTTTGTTTGAACCCTTTCAAAACAACAACGAATTCGTCGCCGCCCAGACGAGCGACGGTATCGCCTTCACGGACGGATTGGCTCAAACGCTTTGCGACCTCAGTCAATAGTTGGTCACCAACCGAGTGTCCGGCGGAATCATTAATCGTTTTGAAGTGGTCCAGGTCGATGAAAACAAGCGCGCCGGAGGTGTTGTCGCGATTGCTGTCTGATAACGCCTGATGCAAACGATCCTTCAGCAACCTTCTATTCGGCAATCGGGTCAATGGATCGTAAAACGCCAAGTCCTCTATTTCCGCTTCCGCCTTCTTCCGCTCTGAAATATCGCTGATAACACCAACAACCGCTGCGGACGGGTCTCCATCAACCAAAGACATCCGAACCTCCACAGGAAATTCACGCCCGAGCCCATCCATGGCCAGAATTTCAATCGAGGAGCCCGAAGCCTCAGAAGAAAGCGAGCGATTGAGCATGTACATTTGCGGCTCCGCCAGCGCAGGCGACATTAGCATTCCGATTGACTTCCCAAGCAGCGTCAACCGACTGATTTTGAAAATTCTTTCAACGGCAGGATTGACATTATTGATCCTGCCGTTGATGTCTGAAGTGATAACGCCGTCGGGCATATTTTCGAGGATCGTTCTGGTCATCCGCGATTGATCCTCCAGGGCCCTGCGGTCCCGCTTGGATTCCGTTACATCAAAAAAAATCCCAGACCATTCAACCGAGTTATCCTCCAAGAGGCTGACTGCCGCACGCATCTCAAGCCAGCAACACTGCTGTTCACTGCTCCCCATCCTGAAACGGGTTTCCACAGGGGTTCGAAACTTTGCAGAGTGTCGCAGCATGCCCTCAAAGCTTTCCCGGTCAGCATCGAGTATCTTCTCGATCATCAAGGCCGCAGAATGGCGCAACGCACAATCGTTATACTTAAAAAAAGGTAGATTCCCATCGCCCAGATATGTGAATCGAAGATAGCCATCAGGTGTTTGATTTAACTTGAATAGGGTCCCCGGAAACTGTCCAGAGAATACCTGAAGGCTCTTCAACGCATGGGATTTCTCCGTTTCCGCCCTGACTCTGGCAACAGCCGCTCCCAGCGCTTGCCCGCATAGTTCCAATAACCGAACCTGGTCGTCACGAATCCGTTTTCGCTCGGTGTAGTCCAGGCCAAATAGACCAACAAGATTGTCGTCACAAATCAGGCCCACCAACACAGCTGAGCGAACTTCCTGGCGACTCAGCTCAGCTCGTTCGAGTTGCGCCTCCGATCCCAACTGATGCACATCGTCTATGACCACAGCAGGAGTGTGACCAAGCTGTGTCATCAGCCAAGGAAAGGATTCCAGCGGGGTGTTCTGTATTGTGTGAAATTGAGGAGAAATCCCAGACCTGACGAATTCATGAGTTGTTGATACAGTCTTTTCAGACTGATCCACAACCATGATGTAGGCTCTGTCCGCTGAATAGAGTGCAGCTATTTTTTCAATCGCTGTCTGTACGCCCGAAACAACGCGCGACGTGGTTGGCGAGGTGGTCAAGCCAAACACATCGATGAGCAACCCCTGTTGTCCATTCAAAGCATCAAGATCCATCTTTACGCCGTTCTCGCTATGCTAACCCTAGACACAAAAATATACGGGCTCAGACAAAGACAGATTAACCGTTTGCTTTATTTCTGTTGTTACGGTCGCTTGGTAACCGCCGTGAAGAAAACCTAACGGCTGAGTCTTACGCTGGTCCAACGGTATGCGAAGTTAATGTCCAGATCGTCTATTTAGACTGCGAGAATCAGAGCCTTGTAGCCCAGCGCTCACGGGAAGCAACAACCAGCCGCTGAGATGAAAGCAGTGCCAACTTACTTCAAGATCACCGAACAGGACGTGCTCTAACCGCGACAACGATAAAACTACTCGAATGGCATCAGCGAATCACAAGTTCACTTTTACATGTTTTTTCAATTTGCCAAACTTTGCCAAATACCTTTCTGCTAGATTAAAAGAATGCCTCAGGAGGGTGAAAAGATGCACTATGAAACGGTGGAGCGTGAGATACCGGTCTCTGATTTGCGGGTTGGCATGCATGTAATCAGGCTAGACCGGCCGTGGGAAGAGACGGATTTTCTGCTCCAGGGCTTCATCATTCAGAGGCAAGACGACATTGACGCACTTCAAAGACAGTGCCAGAGGGTCATCATCGAGGGCAAGATCCGCAGACCTGACCCAGAAGATCATCAGAGGAATTTTCCCGCCAAAGCAGTGACCAAAACCCGTTCGATTTTTTCTGATCCGAAAAAAACAGCCAAAAAACCCCAAAAATCCCGGCCAAAGCCTGATTTGGCCCCTCCAGGAGGTCGTGCTGTCAAAGTTACTTACATCAACAAAATTGATGTCCGTTACGAAATCAACAAAGCGACCGTTCATTACGACCAGGCAAAAACTGTTGCCAAGGACATAATGAACGGCTTGAGGGTCGGTCGTGCTCTGGACATTAACAAAGCCAGAGAAACCGTTGACCAATGCGTGGATAGCATTCTAAGGAATGACGATGCGCTGATGCTGCTAACAAAACTCAAACACAAGGACGAGTACACGGCGGAGCACTGTCTGAATGTTTCAATACTATCTGCAGCCTTCGGCAAACGCCTTGGTCTCCTCGAAGAGGAGATCCGGACACTTGGTCTTTGCGGGATGCTACATGACATCGGCAAAGCAAAGGTACCCACAGATATCCTGCAAAAACCCGGAACTCTGACACCTGCAGAATACTCAATCATGCAGAATCATGCAGATTGGGGGCGAGACATGCTAATGGCATTGCCCAAAGTCGTACATGCTGCCATTGATGTTGCCTACAATCACCATGAACGCCTCGATGGCAAAGGCTATCCGAGGGGGCTCATAGATTATCAGATTCCCTATTTTGCAAAAATAGTTGCCATTGTGGACACCTATGATGCGATAACAAGCAATCGCGCCTACGACAAAGGCCGGTCATCAATGGAAGCTCTGGAAATCATACACCGCTTTAAAGGCACACAGTTCGACCCCGAGCTTGCTCGAGAGTTTGTATTAATGATCGGCATCTACCCTCCGGGTTCTCTGGTGGAGCTGAAAACCGGAGAAGTCGCCATTGTAATCGCTTCGAACCCCAAAAATCGGCGCAAGCCTAAGATCATGATTGTCCGGAATGCCGACAAGCAACGACCTCCGAAATATCGACTGGCCGATCTCGCAGGCAACCCGAAAGGAGAGCACGCTCAATTATTGGAGATTGCCAAGGAAATCCCGGACGGCAGCTATGGCATTCAACTTCAGAGATTTATCGATAACGGACTTCAGTTGGGTTATCAGACAGTCGACAGAATATCCGAGTAACCCAACGGTGTGGACAATTTCCCCTCGCGACACCCTTTAATACCTAGCGTCGGGTCACTGCCATGGTCAGCCTGGAAATGCAGGTCAGCTTACCTTGCTCGTTCTCCAGGCGGATCTCCCAAACCTGGGTGGTGCTGCCAATGTGCTGGGCGCGGGCGGTGCCGTATACCCAACCACCGGTCACAGGCCGGATGTGGTTGGCGTTAATGTCCAGACCAACCGCCACCGTACCCTTGTCCTTCAGGCAGCAATTGGCCGCCATGCTGCCCAGGGTTTCCGCCAGCAACACCGAGGAACCGCCGTGCAGGATGCCAAACGGCTGAACCGTGCGCTGGTCGACCGGCATGCGGCCTTTCACATAGTCGTCACCGATTTCGAGGTACTCAATTCCCATGTGGCTAACGGCAGTATTTTTGCTGGCCTCAGCCATGTATTCCAGGTTCGGGGTAACGGTCCAGATCGCCATACTTGGAAATTCTCCAGATTGAACTTTAGTCTGTTATAACTGTCAGCACTGAGTCTATACAGGTAGGATGCTCATAACCAAGCCTTTATAGAGCAATTTGGTAAATTGACCAAGTCGACCAAAA
>JAGYPB010000088.1 GCA_018399135.1 Deltaproteobacteria bacterium
CATGGATGACGAAAAGCGTCCCTTGACATAGGATCCCCTATCCGGTGTTGAACAGATACCCCTATACAAGGATAGAGCTGAATAATTGCAACCTAACTAGCTATTTAACTGGTCGGTGATACCAGCTGCTGTCCGGTTTCCAGTTGCTCAGCCAACCGGGAATGGCGGTTGCCGGCATCGGTTCGGCGATGACATATCCCTGGGCCAGTTCACATAACAGATCGAGCAGCATTTCCCCTTGTGCAATAGTTTCTACCCCGGCGGCAATGGGCTGACGCTGGTAGGCAGAAGCCAGCGCGAGAATCCCTTGCAGAACAGTCTGTTCCTGGCCGCCATTCGGCGTGTCATGGACAAAGCGACGATCAATTTTGATGGCACGTGCGGCCAGGCGGTGCAGATAATCGAGGGATATACAGCCGGAACCAAAGTCGTCAAGGGTAACATCGATCCCTATGTTTTTGCATGCAGCAATAGCGGTAGACAAACGAGGGATCTTGTCCGGCTGGCAGTTTAATTGAACTTCGAGGCTCAGGGAGCCGGGTATCATGTTGGGGTGGGCCGCCAAAAGTTGCTGTAAGCGCGCAGTAAAATCGATGTGCTGGAGATGATTAGCTGTTACATTGACGCTGATCGGGAGCGTAAATCCCAGCGCCTGCCAGTCCGCAATCTGGTTCAGGGCCTGGGTCAGAACCCACTCGCCGATAGCCATATCGAGGGGGTGTTTTTCCACTTCCGGCAGAAAGGCTTTGGGTGCCAGGAATCCACGGTCGGGATGTTGCCAGCGAATCAGAGCCTCCATGCCGACCACCTCACCACTGCGCATATTAACCCTGGGCTGGTAAAAGAGCACAAATTCGTTGTTTTTCAGGGCCCGGCGAATGACGGCCAGGTTGTCGTTATGATCCCGCAGGGCCAGGTCGTGGGTTAAATCAAAAATATGATAACGGTTTTTCCCGGCCATCTTCGCTTGATACATGGCCTGATCAGCCTGGCGTAATAGCTGATCCGCCGCGCTGTCGTCGGCAGGAGTAAAGAAGGCAACACCGATACTGGAAGATACCTGCAACTGGTGGCCCTGATAGGCTACCGGGTGGGCTGCGGCAGCCAGCATCCGTTTGATATAGGGAGTACTGGTGTGGATGTCTGCCAGATCCACCAGTACAGCGACAAACTCATCACCACCGAAGCGGGCAAGAGTGTCGCTTTCACGCAGGCAGGCCTTCATTTGTTCACCAATGGCTTGCAGCAGATGATCGCCGGCGTCATGACCGTAATTATCATTGATCGCCTTGAATCCATCCAGATCGATGTAGACAACGGCAAGGGGCTGTTGATGGCGTTTGGACTGAACCATCGCCTGGTGCAGACGGTCATCAAAGAGTTTGCGGTTTGGCAGCCCGGTCAGGGTATCGTAATGTGCAATGAATTCGAGTTGATGCTGGTGTTCTTTTTGCGCACTGATATCAGCGTGCAGGGCAACAAAGTGGCGCGTCGCACCTGTGGTGTCGCGGACGCCACTAATGGTCAGGAGAACAGCAAGGTTTTTGCCGTTTTTATGCCGGTTCCAGATCTCACCACTCCAGTGCCCATCACTCTGCAGCGACTGCCACATCCGGCTGTAAAATTCCGGACTGTGAACACCTGATTTGAGCAGCCGGGGATTCTGACCGATAAGTTCGTCGCGGGCATAACCGCTGATTTGGCAGAAGGCTTTGTTGACATCAATGATGGTTCCGTCCGGATCGGTGATGATAACTCCTTCGCGGACATGGGTAAAGACCGTCGCAAGCTGCTCCAGTTCCAGATTGACCCGTTCCAGTTCCCGGGTCTTTTCCTGCAGCGCCTCTTCGGCCCTTGTCCGTTCGGTGATATCCAGTAAAATAATGGCAGAATTGGTTGGCGGGGAGAAAAAGCAAACATCAAAGTACCTGCCGGTTTCCTGAATATAGATCTGATGTGTTGCCGGTTTCCACGGTTGTTCTGACGACGTTGGAAAGCTCAATCCATGATTGGGTGAGCGCGAACAAGCGAGGGCTCCTTAACGCTATGACCGACGCAACTTTCTGACTTAAGACCGGTCAGTCGCTCAAATGCGGATTGACTTCAAGATAACGTAAGTCTTGCGTATTGCCACGTTGATCGTTAAGTCGCTGATACAGGGCAAATCCAGCAGTCATGTTTTCGAACAACAGCTTGTATTTGGCCTCAGCTTCGCCAGCATGTGCTGTTCGGTCAATAACCGTACAGGCAGATGATCGGACTCCGGCAGATGGCGTCCTTCAAGTTCGACCTTCAGCTTGTTCCCCCATTGGTGCTGTGCAGGGTGAGGTGAATCACTTTTATAATCCTGGTTGATTCAAAACAAGAGGCCGACGGCGTAAAACACCAATTTTTGCAGCTATCGCTGGAGCAGGAAGTTCATTAGATAGCGCAAATGCACTATTTCTGAACGATCGAAAGCATCGCCAGGAAGGGATTCATTTGCGATACTGGATCTGCCCCCTTTTGTCAATAGTGACAAAGCCAACCGGTGATTGGTGATAAAGACAGCTGATCCGATCAAGGGTACCTGCAGGCATCACTGAGCGTCGCGTAAATCCTGATTCTGCATCTCAGTTCAACCTGGTGAACTTTCAGTTCATGCGCAATCCGCTGACTGTCATCCGGACAAGGCTCTGCCAGACTCCCGAGTTTTTCTCGGCGTCAGCTCGATATTTAATCACGGAGCTCATCTGTGATCAGTTGTTTTCATGATATGTCCACGATAAAAATGGTTAGAAACTGGTTCTCGGGTATTATAAATATGGTAAAAAGGTAGCTGTTAGATTGATGTAACTGCAGCTCTATCCTTGCCACAGGATCGAAGGCCCGGTGCTGAACAGATACAGGTTTTTTTACCCTGGATTGTTGACTCCCTGGAGATCCTGGTTCTCTGGTGGTCAGCATTGTGTGATGTTCATTCGCCGTTTTGCTTGAGGCGTTTGTGTAAAGCCTGGGGGCTGATGCCAAGCATGCGGGCGGCACGTGACTGATTTCCATTGGCGCGGCGCAAGGCCTCATCGATCAGGGACTGATTGGCTTGCTTGATGGTTGGCAATGGGTGACCAAAAGCGATGATGGAGTTCGCAGGAGTCTGTACCGCATCATACTCATTGCGTTTCTGTTCATTTTTGTCAGGTGGTGTGGAAATGTGTTTTTTAAAACGGGTCAGTTTGAGAGTTTTTCCTTGATGGAGACTGACAGCATCAAAGATCATGGCCCGTAATTCACGGATATTGCCAGGAAAATCATAGGTTGTCAGCAGGTCAAGCAGCGCCTGCGAGACTTGTGGTGGGGCGCAGGAAAAACTCCGTGCTGCATCTGCAACCAGGTCTTTCACCAGCAGGGGCAAATCATCCTTGCGCTCACGTAACGGCGGGACATGAATAAGGTGGGCACTAAGGCGATAATAGAGATCCTTGCGGAAGGTGCCTTGCTCAACCTTGCTTTTGAGGTTGTGGTTGGTGGCAAACAGCAAGCGCGCCCGCACTCGTTGAGGGCGATCACTGCCGAGGGGATAGTACTCAGCCTCCTGCAGTAAGCGAAGCAGTTTGATCTGGGACGCCGGTGCCAGATCACCGATTTCGTCAAGAAAGAGAATTCCATCAGCGGCCTCTTCGATCATTCCTTTGCGCAGGTGATCCGCGCCGGTAAAGGCTCCTTTAACGTGTCCCAAAAGAGTGTCACTGAAGACCATATCATCAAGGCCGGCGACATTGACAGCGATCAAGGGCTTCTCCGGGCAGCGCAGTTGGTGCAGGGCGCGGACGATCAACTCTTTGCCGGTTCCGCTTTCACCAGTGATCAGAACCGGTTCGTAGCCACGGGCGATGGCACGCAGATAGGAAAAGATGCCACGCATATTTCCACTGCAGGTATTAAAGGGGGCGAAGGCCGGATGTTCTGACTCTTCCTGCTGCAATAGCCGTTCAGCCAGTTCACGGTTCTGGCGCCGCAGTTCACTCTGTTTCAGGGTGCGAATAATGCCGGAAACAACCCGCGTGCGTTCGTCGGTTTTAATGTAAAAATCTTCAGCTCCTGCTTTGACACAGCGGATTGCGGTTTCGATTTGATTCATGCCGCTGATAATGATTACCGGAATATCGGGGAATTGTTCCTTAATCTGTGCCAGCAGACTTTCACCATCGATATAGGGCATGTTCAGATCGATCAGCGCCAGACAGCAGGAGTTTTTCTCCAGCAGCTCAACGGCCTCGCGACTGTCACTACAGCGGATGACATTGTTGATGCCGGCCGATACCTTGAGTGACAGGGCCATGCTGTGCAACCATGCGGGTTCGTCATCGACCATTAAAATCGGCAGTTCAGGGTAAAGTGGTTTAGTGGTCATGAGTCGGATCCTTTACCGCCGGGAGCGTCAGGGTGGCAATGGTGCCCTGGCCGGGGGTGGATGAAAAAGTCAGGGTGCCGTGGTGTTCCTTGACGATGCGGCTGG
Organism: Deltaproteobacteria bacterium; assembly: GCA_018399135.1. Lineage (GTDB taxonomy): Bacteria > Desulfobacterota > Desulfuromonadia > Desulfuromonadales > Geopsychrobacteraceae > Pelovirga. The sequence goes on from JAGYPB010000088.1 coordinate 4,496, forward strand.
AAACCGAAAGTCCCAGACCGGTTCCCCCTTCCTGTCTTCTGGTGGTAACAAAGGGTTCGACAATATGCTCGAGTATATCGGCAGGAATCCCCTTGCCTTCATCGCTTACCGTCAGAAACAGTTGTTTGCGCCTCTCACAGCAGTGGGTTGCCAGGGTGATTTTTTGTGAACGGTTGGTGAGAGCCTGACAGGCGTTAATAAGCAGATTTATCACAACCTGCTCAAGTCGCCCCTGAACACCGCTTAACGGCGGCAGATCCTTGCCGAGATTGACGTTGAAATGATCGGTAGCACGCACAGCGACATTATTGACCAGGCGTACGCAGGTGGTGGCGATCTGATTGAGGTCGACGAACGCTTCCTGATGGAGGAGATCCTGGCGCGTAAAATCGCGTAAATCATCGACAATCTGCTTGATGCGTCTGGCTGAGTCGTGGATCGAACCGGCCATCCGTGGTATTTCCTCAAGCAGTTCGGCAACATCAAGACCACCAATCAATTCGTCAGTCACCTGCTCCGCGCTCTCCTGTAGATGCGGAAGCAGAACCTGCAAAAAATCCTGAAGCATCTCGCTGTTATACAGAATAAGGGCATTGGGGTTGTTGATTTCGTGGGCCACTCCGGCAGAGAGTTCACCCAGTACCGCCAGCCGTGAAGAACGGGCAGCTTCGTCCTGGAGACGTTTTTGTTCGGTAATATCGCGTTTCATGCTGATAATCTTGATGACATTGCCCTTGTCGTCGAGCAGGGGAAAGGTGCGATTATCCCATATCTGGCCATTGTCCCGGGAGTCGACAATGTGTTGGTTCTGGCGGGTGGCGATGGTTTTGGTAACAACACAGGCGTCGCACTGTGCGTCACGTTTTCTGATCAGGCTGTAGCAGGTGTGGCCGACCATCTGCTCCGGTTCGATGTCGAGACTGGCCGCTGCGGCACGGTTGCTCCAGAGCACCTTCATGTCCGGATCAATCAGCATCAAACTGTCGGAGACGGCGTTGAGCAGTCCGTTGAATTCCTGAAACAACAGGCGGTACTTCTCTTCACTGGCGCGTAGCGCACGTACGGCTTCCCGGTATTCTTCACGGGTACGGCGTTCGCGCAGAGCGCGTTTAATAATGCGCCCCAAATCGTCATAAATTTCAGGGGATTTGACAATATAATCAAGAGCGCCGGATTTCAGTGCCTCGACCGCGAGGATTTCACTGCCACCGGCGGTCATCACCAGAATCGGGTAGGGAGTTTCTGCGCCGAGTTCCTTAAGCAATTCCAGGGCGTTGCCATCCGGCAGATTAAGATCGAGGAGCAGGATCGCCGGTGGGCATTGGCGCAGTTCATGACGACAGGAGCGCAGGTCAGCAGCAACACGGAAACTGAAGTCCTGCGAGTCAGTGCGCAGGGAACGGCGGATGAAAGCGACATGTGCCGGTTCGTCTTCAGCGATGAGAATGTCGATCGGGATCATAGCGGCATCAACTGATAAGGGTTCATTCTGAAAAAACAGTTATCCGCAGAAAACATCAAAGACACGGAATGAATCAAAAAGATATACAACGTCATTGAGCCCCCTGTCTGGTGAGTGATGGTTCATAAGTAAGGGTTTAACTTTCCTTGTCTTTTGGTGCTTTTCATGGCCTGGGAGCGGTTTGCTGAAGCCATCTGACGGACATTTGCTTGATCATTTCCACAAACTGGTCAAAGTCCATCGGCTTGGTAAAATAGCCATCAGCACCACTGGTATAGGCGTGTGAACGGTCTTCTTCGCTATCAGAGGTTGTCAGGATCACTGTGGGTATTGTCTGCAGCTCAGGATCTTTCTTGATGGTGGATAGAACTTCAAGCCCGCCGATAAGAACCATGCGCAAATCGAGCAGAATCAGGTCAGGCCGGGGAGATACGTTG
>JAGYPB010000089.1 GCA_018399135.1 Deltaproteobacteria bacterium
TCCTGGTGGCGCAACTGCCTGACCAGCAACGTGGCAAGATCGACCTGATCTACGGCATTGAAATGGACGTGCTGGAGGCGATCAAGCCCGGCTGGGACATCACCGGCAGGGTTCCTCGCCATGAGCATGAGGTGCTGTTGGGTTACGAAGTAGCCCAGCATGACAATCTGAAACCCGGAGATCACTTCTCCTCGCCGGCCGACGGCATTGATCTGGTGGTGGCCGGCATTGTTGGTTATTCCGGCAGTCAGGATGACGCCTTTGTTTATTTGCCGATACAAACCGCCCAAAGCCTGCTGGGCTATCCCCAATCGGCCACTGCCATCGGCGTCAAGGTTGATGATCCGACTCGCATCGGAGTCATTACTGACGCCCTGACCTCCACCGTGCCCGGTATCCAGATTGTCACCATGGGTGAAGTGATGAATTCCGTCTCCAACCTGGCCGCTGCAGCGCGGGCACTCAGTCTCGCCATCGTGCTGATCGCTATCTTGATCAGTGCCGTCGGGGTGATGAACTCAATTCTTATGGCCGTCTTTGAGCGTACCCAGGAGATCGGCATGATGCGCGCCGTCGGTGCCTCGCGCTGGGACATCTTTCGGATTATCTTAAGTGAAACAACTATTCTTGCCTTGGTGGGTGGCGTCGTCGGTATTATTCTGTCCACCCTTGGTGCCCGTCTGATTGAAACTTTTGTCCGCTCCGTTATGCCCTTTGTACCCTCCGGCGACTTGATCCGTTTTGAGCCCATGGTGGCCCTGGGGAGCGTGGCATTTATCTTTGTTATCGGTCTTTGCGCCGGCATTTATCCAGCGGTCAAAGCATCAAACATTAATCCGGTAGAGGCGATCAAGGGATGATTGAACTAAAAAACATTGAAAAAATCTATCGTCGCGGGGTGGAAAATGTCCGTGCCTTGCGCGGTGTCAACATGACCATCAAATCCGGTGAATTGATGGCCATCGTCGGCCCATCCGGTGCCGGTAAAACAACTTTACTGCACATCCTTGGCTGCCTCGATCAACCGACCCATGGTGATGTCATTTTTGATGGTGTCAATACTGCCAGTATGCCTGAATCGCAACTGGTCAAGATCCGCCGCGAGAAAATCGGCTTTGTTTTTCAACAGTTTTATCTGATTCCGGGCTTAAGTGTTTTTGACAATATCGCCCTGCCGTTGCTCTTCAGTAAAAAACCGGCCGAGCGCAAAAAGATTGAACAACTGGCAGAAATGGTTGGACTGGAGCATCGCCTCAATCATGCTCCTTCCCAGTTAAGTGGCGGTGAGATGCAGCGCACTGCCATCGCCCGCGGTCTGGTCAATGATCCGGCGGTGCTGCTGGCGGATGAGCCAACCGGCAACCTGGACACGGAGAATAGCGAAAAAATCTATGCTATTTTACGCCGGCTCAGCAATGAAGGGCTGACAACCATCATGATCACCCACAACCCGGAGCTGGCTGGCCGGGCTGAGCGAACCGTCAAGATCAGAGATGGTTTAATCAGCGTTTAAAAGACCTTGGATGCCGGTGGTCAATCGGGTACTCTGTCGTTATGAAGATCCTGTTGACCACCTTACATAGCCGCTTCATCCATGCCAGTCTGGCCTTGCCCTACCTCAAGGCCTATTGCCAATCTGTCTGTCCAACGATTCAGATTCTTGAACTAACCCTCAATCAGCCCAAAGAAAATCTTCTTGCCCAGATCGTTGCTGCCGACGCCAGGGTTCTTTGTTTTTCCGTATATCTGTGGAATCGGGTGATGACGTTGGAGCTGGTCAGCTGCTTGAAACAGATTGATCCAGACTATCGCATCGTTCTGGGCGGTCCGGATATTTCTTTTGAGACGGCCGACTTTTTTCACCAGTATCCGGTTGATGCGATTATCTGCGGCGAAGGGGAGATTCCCCTGCGCCATCTGCTGAGCGCCTGGCAGGCTGGCGAAGAGCCAACCCTTCGGGCTGGTTTACAGCGGCCTGGTGAAGATTCAAGCGCTAACGAAAGCCAGCTCGACGAGCTTGATCGAATACCTTCTCCTTTTGCTGCCGGGTTGGTCGATCTCAGCCGTGGACTGGTGTATTACGAGAGCAGTCGTGGTTGTCCGTATCGCTGCAGTTTCTGCCTGAGTGCTCGCAGTGCGCATGTCCGCTCATTCTCCATGGAGCGCATCAAGGCTGACCTGGGGCTGTTAATGGAGCAACAGGTCAAGCTGATCAAGTTTGTCGATCGTACCTTTAATTACAATGCCGAACGATCCCGCGAGATCTTCCGTTTCATTCTTGAAAACAATCACTCAAGCACATTTCATTTTGAGGTTGGCGCTCATCTTCTTGATGAAGCAACCCTCCAACTTCTGGAACAAGTTCCAGCCGGGGTGTTTCAGTTTGAGATCGGCGTTCAGGCGATTTTGCCCGAAACCTTGCAGCGTGTATCCCGCACCATGTCGTTGGATCTGCTGGCCGACCATGTTCGGGCACTGCACGCACGCACCCGCATTCATCTCCATCTCGATCTGGTTGCCGGTTTGCCGGGGGGTGGATTACCGGATTTTTATGAAGCTATTGACTGGACCTATGCCCTGGGGGCAGATCATCTGCAGATTGAACTGGTTAAACTGTTACCGGGTACGCCACTGCGACAGCAGGCGCGTGAACGGGGTATCTTTTTTGATCTGACCCCCCCATATGGAGTGCTTACTTCAACGGAGTGGAGTTTTGCTGACCTGGAACGTGTGCGAGGTATCAGTCGACTCAATGATCTGTTGGTTAACAGCCACAAGTTTCCCCGCCTGGTTGCTGCTCTTAGCGCTTTTTCTGGATCATTATCCGGCTGTCTTGATGAATTGAACGGTTACTGGTGCGAGCAGCAGTTACATACCAGCAGTCGTTCTTTGCGGCAATTGGCAGAAGAATTGGGGCGCTATGTGGAGCGCCATGTTGCTGACCCAATCCAGGTCGTTTTACGCGAAGCGCTGGCACGTGACTATGCTCACTGTGAGCGGGTGGTCAGTGGTTCAGCCCCCGCTTTTTTCGATCAAGGTCTCACTGCAGAGGAAAAGGCGCAGGTGCGCCAGCGTGTTAAACAGGAATTGAGCGGGTTGGAACGCGCCGGCAAGGTGCAGTTTTTCAGTAGTGTTTTTTATCATTTGCCCGAATCACCAGGACGCAGCATTGTAACTTTTCTCTATGTAGCAAGAACGTCAGTCGGGGTTGAGGTCGAGGAAGTGATATTGTGAGGAGTTTTTTGATAGTATCGTTCAACAAGAAAAGGCCAGGAATTCCCGGCCTTTTCTTGTTGAGTCAGCTGCAACTTACCGTGTTCAACGGTTATTCAACATTATAACCACAGGCAACATCTACCCTCCGGTTCAAGGCTCGTCCTGCTGCGGTGTTGTTGTCGGCAACCGGTTGTGATTCCCCCATGCCCTGGGTTACCATCTTTGTCGCCGTGACATTGAAACGTTCGATCAGGGCATTCTTTACCGCCGCGGCGCGGCGTTCGGAGAGAGGCTGGTTGTAGGCTTCAGGGCCAACACTGTCGGTATGTCCGATGATAGCAACTGTATGGCCGGGATAGCTGTTGATACATTCAGCTGCTTTAACCAACTCACCATCAAACTCGGTTGAAACGTTAGCACTGTCAGAACCAAAATTGATACGCAGACTTAGGACTGTCGGGCATCCTTCAGTATCAACTCGTACGCCGGGCGGGGTTCCAGGACATTTGTCAAGATAGTCCGCTACACCGTCACCATCGCTGTCAATCGGGCAACCCTGGGTGTCAACAGTGACGCCGCGGGGGGTATCAGGACATTTGTCAAGGTGATCCGGAACGCCATCGCCATCGCTGTCACGTACAACAGGTGCCGGAGCCGGAGCTGGTGCAGGGGTTGGCGCGGGAGCTGGTGCTGACTCGGTAAGGAAAACATCAGAAATAAACTGCGACATGGCACCGGCGTCTGCCAATGTGGCAGCGGTAGTCGCAGAGCCGCACTTGCCGGCATCAGCAACTTTCTGCAGCATACCATGACCCATAGAATTACGCTCATTGCCAACAGCGATGGTGTAAATACACAGGTTGTCGCCAAGCAGCTCTTTTGCCTGTTGGGCTGCAGCAGGAGCATTATCCATGTCGAGGCCGTCACTGATAACAATGATCGCAGATTTTCCACCAGCGGTTTTTAAGTCCTGAGCGGCTGCGTTTAGGGCAGCAGCAAGGGGACTGGTGCCACCAATATAGCGGATTGTTCCAATGCGGTCATGAAAAGCCTGGCGGTCATGGCGGGTCATGCCATAGACCAAATCAGTCGGGTTGTTGGACTGATGGCTGTTGTGGCCAAAAGTACGCAAGCCGGAATTGTAGGTCAAATCAGTGGGAACCCCCTGGTTGATGCGGCTGGCGATGTCTCTGCCAGTGATAAAAAACTTGCCGCCTTCTTCCATGCTCAGTGATGAGTCGAGAATGATCTGGAAATGATCAACCTTGGCGGCCTTGCCACCGCTGTTAACGGCCGGAGCTGTCAGGGGTTTCAGTGGGGGTTGGGGTACGGGTGCACAGGCACTGATTAGTGCAATAAGAGCGAATCCAGTTACCCATTTTATTAATGTATTCCTGTTCATTTGTGTTCCTTTCCTGTTTTTTACATAGTAGATGTGAAAAATCGCTCTTTAATTAAGAGCACTGTGTTTTTTGTGAATCTATTCAATAGCGGATCCGAAGACCCTGCGCCAAGAACGGGCTGAACAGATATTTTTGTTTTATAAGCGTTTTAAAGTCCGAAAAGCAAGGGGCCTGGCGGAAATTATCTTCGTTTTAGTGATTTATTACTGATTTAGTGAGATTTCTATGAGAGAAAGGCGCTCACTGATGCGGTGAATTTGCTCCATCGTGTTGATGGCACAGATTTCACTGGGGCAGGTGTCGCATCCTTCGCAATAATGGCGCGGTGGTTGCTGGGTCAGCAAGTCGACAAACAGGGTGGCTGATTCATCCAGTAAAGCGGCATGTGGGTTTTTTTTGATTGTATTGGCGCGTTCCTGTTCATGATTGATCAAGGTATGGCCTAGTTGAAACAGGCGCTGCAGCCAGGTCGTATGAAAAATCTCTGAAGCCCGATCAAGATCCTTATCGGCAAGATACTGCAGCGCCAGATTGAGATTGTCGTATGTTTGTTGCAGGGCCTCACGTACTTCTGTCGTTGACGACAGATCGATCTGATCGGCGCTGAACTTGCGGTTCACCAGGTGCAGCATTTCACAGGCCAGTTCATGGGAAATGCCATCTTCCAGCACGGCGGCGAGAAAATGATGTGGAGTTGCCGTTTTAAGCAGAGCCAGCGGGTTTGGCAGGTTGTCTGCTTCAAGGCGAAAGTCCTGTTTGTCACCAACGGTAAATGTTTGAGGATTCGTCCTGGTGTAAATCACTCGGGCGTCCATAGTCGGGATTATTCCCAAGTCAAGCAAGCGGGCACTGCGGCGCTGGTAAACTTCTTCCTCGAGAATAAACATACTCTCGCTGCGGATAATTTCCATGATTTGCAAATAGTGATTCTGCTCACGTTCCTGCCAGATATTGATTAAAGAGCCAATAATCTTTGCAGCATCTTCTGATTTGTATTCAATGTCGTAAATCGATTCCATTCGTTTAGCATTTTCAGCATCGTCATCGTCATAGGCCTCAATGCCGCGAATAATCGTCAGATGTTTGCCAAGCATCAAGGCCAGGATTTCCGGTTCTGTTTCGCGTGCTAACTGCAGGATTTTTTCTTCATCACAGTTGGATAAAAAATCCAGCCAGTTTAGCGATGATTCAGGATTTAAGGTGTCAAGGTCCCAGCAGTCGAGGTCGAGAATCAAGGTAATCTGGGTCGGGGTGGCGAGGGAAATCAATTCCAGTGAATCTTCAGCACCGAGCTCGTTAACGGTCAGATAGAGTTCCTGGGGGTGCAGGCGCGGAACCACAATTTCCGGTTTGCTGCTATTGAAGATGAGCTTGTATTTTTCTTTGCCTTGCGATTGTTGGATCTGCAATAATTGTTCTTTAAGAGGCATCTGATGAAAGGCTATAGGTATAGCCGCTGGTTGGTGCGGGTTGTTTGCGATCTGATTCTTTTTGTTCATGAAAATAAAAACTCCGGCCGGCAATTTGGCATGTCAGGTTGAGCGTTGTTGCAGTGTGTTATGTCGATCTGTCGTTTGGATGAACACTCTAAAACAGTCGCGTCAATAGCGCAATCAGCATGTGTCTGAATTTTTAAAAACACTCCTTCAATCATACTTTATTGGTAACTATTCAGCTGTAGACCGTGCGCAGGATCGGGGTTCCTGT
>JAGYPB010000009.1 GCA_018399135.1 Deltaproteobacteria bacterium
AACAATGGCGCGCCTTGCATTTGGCGCTTTTTGCTTAGCCATCCAACCTGATGCTTTTTTGCGAAAGCATCAGGAAAGCGCTTGACTTTTTCTGTTGTGATTTGTTACAAGGACGCCTCGGTTGTTGCAGGCACGTAGCTCAGTGGGAGAGCACTACCTTGACACGGTAGGGGTCGGCGGTTCAATCCCGCCCGTGCCTACCAGCGACTGCAGCGAGACAATTCCAACCGAGTCAAGGCATCTAATCGATGCCTTTTTTGTTTTGGAGATAAATTGATGGCCAGTATACAGATAGAACTTCCAGATGGATCAACCAAGGATTTTGACGCTGGCGTGACCCCTTACGATGTTGCCCTGTCAATCAGTGAAGGGTTGGCACGCCAGACTCTCGCAGCACGTTTTAATAATGCCCTGATCGATACCACCCGCGCACTGGAAGAATCCGGAAAATTACTGCTCATCACCCTCAGTTCTCCGGAAGCCCTTGAGATGATTCGTCACTCCTGCGCTCACCTGATGGCGCAGGCGGTCAAGGAATTGTACGGCAACGAGGTTCAGGTCACCATCGGACCGGCGATCAAGGATGGTTTTTACTACGATTTTTACAGCGAAACCAAAAAGTTTGTTCCCGAAGATTTCCCCGCTATTGAAGCCAAGATGGAAGAACTGGCCAAAGCCGACATGCCGGTTGAACGCAAGGTGATGAGCCGTGACGAGGCGATCGCCATGTTTCGCTCTATGGGTGAGAGCTACAAGGTCGAACTGATTGAAGATCTTGAGCAGGATACTCTTTCATTGTACCAGCAGGGCAGCTTTATCGATCTATGTCGTGGGCCGCACGTGCCGCGTACCGGAGTTTTTAAGGCCTTCAAATTGACCAGCCTGGCTGGTGCCTATTGGCGCGGTGACGAAAAGAAGGCGATGCTGCAGCGCATTTATGCGACCGCATTTCTGAATAAAAAGGATTTAAAAAAACATCTGGAGCGCCTTGAAGAGGCGCGCAAGCGTGATCACCGTAAGTTAGGGCGTGAGCTCGATCTGTTTTCTTTCAGTGACGAAATTGGTGCAGGAATGGTTCTCTGGCATCCCAAGGGCGCACTGTTACGAACCCTGATTGAAGATTTTGAGCGCAAGGAACACTTAAAGCGCGGCTACGATATCGTTGTCGGCCCGCAGTTGCTGAAAACAGAGTTGTGGAAAACGTCGGGTCACTACGACAACTATCGGGAAAATATGTATTTTACCGAGGTTGACGAACAGGGTTACGGTATCAAGCCGATGAACTGCCTCGCGCACATGCTCATCTATAAAGCAAAACCACGCTCATATCGTAATCTGCCGATCCGTTATTTCGAACTCGGTACCGTTCATCGCCACGAAAAGTCCGGCGTATTGCACGGCCTATTGCGCGTCCGTGGTTTTACTCAGGATGATGCCCATATCATCTGTCGTCCCGACCAGATTGATGCGGAAGTCAAAGGCGTCATGTCGTTTGTCCGTGATGTTGCTGGAATTTTCGGTTTTGATTACACCATGGAACTGTCAACCCGGCCGGAAAAGTCGATTGGCAGTGATGCCGACTGGGAACTGGCAACCGGCGCTTTAAGAAGTGCTCTGGATGATGTCGGTGAATCTTATGAGGTGAATGAGGGTGATGGCGCTTTTTACGGGCCAAAGATTGACGTAAAGCTGAAGGACGCGCTTGACAGAGAGTGGCAATGTGCTACAATCCAGTGCGATTTTACCCTGCCGGAACGTTTTGATCTGACCTATACAGGACAGGATGGGGAAAAGCACCGTCCGGTGATGCTGCATCGGGTGATTGTTGGTTCCATCGAGCGGTTCATTGGTGTTCTCATTGAACATTATGCAGGTAGTTTCCCCCTCTGGTTGTCTCCGTTACAAGCCATCGTGCTGAACGTGACGGATCGTCAGGCAGAGTACGCTCAACACGTATTTGAGCAGTTGCGTGCTGTTGGTGTGCGGGTTGAGCTTGATCTGCGTAACGAGAAACTGGGTTTTAAGATTCGTGAAGCACAGGTGGCTAAAATTCCCTACATGCTGGTCATCGGCGACCGGGAAGTAGAAGATCAGACGGTCGCGCCACGCTTCCGTGATGGTAGTACCCTTGATTCATTGAGTGTTGCCGATTTTGCTGCCTTTGTCGCGGCAGAAGCGGCGGCATATAAATAAATAACGTTGCATTAAAGGCCCGATACGGGTCTTTTGTGTGTAAGTAAATGCGTTAGTTTTCCAAGAATAGGAGATATGTCATAGCCAAAGAAGCGAACATCAACGAAGACATCAGAGCGCGGCAGGTGCGTGTTATTGATGATGAGGGCGGCCAGTTAGGAGTTCTTGATATTGACCGGGCGTTGGAGTTGGCGCGGGAGCAGGGTCTGGATCTGGTTGAAGTCTCACCACAGGCAGAGCCTCCTGTATGCCGGATCATGGATTATGGCAAGTACAAATATCAGCAGGCCAAGCGTTCTTCGGAAGCGAAGAAAAAGCAGGTTAAGTTTGAAATCAAAGAAGTCAAGATGCGCCCGAAAACAGATGATCATGACTTCCTTTTCAAAATGAAACATGCACGGCGATTCCTTGAGGAAGGAAACAAGGTTAAGATGACCATCATGTTTCGTGGACGTGAAAATGCCCACCCTGATCAAGGAATGATGCAACTTACTAAAGCTGTTGAAGCATTAAAAGATATTGGTCAGGTTGAAGCACAACCAAGCAAAATGGGACGCTTCATGACCATGATGATTGGTCCACTTAAAAAATAGTCTGTGGCTGCAGGCAGTCACATCGGTAACAGGAGAGAGCCATGCCAAAGATCAAAACAAACCGTGGTGCCGCCAAGCGTTTTCGCAAAACCGGTACCGGAAAGATCCGTCGTAATAAGGCTTATACCAGCCATATCCTTACTTCAAAAACAACCAAGCGCAAGCGTAACCTGCGCCAGGGGAGTACAGTGAATAAAGCTGATGAAAGAAATATAGGTCAGTTGATTCCTTACCTGTAGCATTTAGTTAAAGAACATCACAGCGTGATGCAGTGATGGGCGTGAACTGTGGGGACAATCTCCCCCTGCAGATCCGGCCACGGCAGATGCCGAAATCCCTATTTAAAATGAAGGAGCAAGTGAGATGGCAAGAGTTAAAAGAGGTTTTAAGGCCAGGCGTCGCCGCAACAAGATTCTCAAGCTGGCTAAAGGCTATCGCGGTGCCCGTAGTAAATTGTTTCGCTCGGCAACTGAGGCCGTTGATCGCGCCTTAAATTATGCATTCCGTGACCGTCGTGTTAAAAAACGTGATTTCCGGGCGCTATGGATTACCCGTATTAATGCCGCTGCTCGCGAAAATGGTTTGTCCTATAGCCGTTTGATTCATGGGCTGAAACAGGCTGACGTGGCACTTGATCGCAAGATTATGGCCGATCTGGCTGTTAATGACCCGGCGGCCTTCGGTGTGATCGCAGAAGCTGCTAAAGCCCGTCTGCAGTAAAAAATAACTGTTCATTTCCGGGAGACCGAGTGCTAGGCTCTGTCTCCCTTTTTTTTTGTGAGCTGTTTCTTGTCGTTTTTACCTTCTGAAGTTGCAAGATGATTAATCTTCAGATATGCGGTGGATCGAGATACGGACTAAACCATGAAAGAACGTATAGAGCAACTTCAGCAGGATGCACTGGCAACTCTACATGCTGCAGCATCACTTAAAGACCTTCAGACGATCAGAGTTGAGGTTCTTGGTAAAAAAGGATCTTTAACCGACATCATGAAGGGAATGCGTGATCTGACTGTTGAGGAACGTCCGCTGGTAGGCAGTCTGGTCAATACCTTTAAGAATGCGTTTGAAGAGGCTTTTGCCGAGCGTTTGAGTGCTCTGCAAGATCAGGAAATTTCTGCCCGCTTAAGTCGTGAAACCATTGATGTGACCTTGCCCGGCCGCCGCACTGGTAGCGGCAGTTTGCACCCGGTGACCCTGGTAATGGACGATATTGTAGATATTTTTTCGCGTCTTGGCTTTTCGGTCGAAGAGGGTCCTGAAATTGAAAAAGATTTCTACAATTTTGAAGCACTGAATATTCCCAAGGATCACCCTGCCAGAGATATGCAGGACACCTTTTACATCAATGAAGACCTGGTTCTGCGGACTCACACCTCGCCTGTACAGATACGAACCATGCTCAAACAACCACCACCGGTACGAATTATTGCCCCAGGGACTGTGTATCGACGCGATTCCGACTTAACCCACAGCCCGATGTTTCATCAGATCGAAGGGTTCCTGGTCGATGAGCGGGTCACCTTTGGCGATCTGAAAGGTATTCTGACCCATTTTCTCAATGAATACTTCGGTGCCGGGTTGCAGGTGCGTTTTCGCCCTTCTTTCTTCCCTTTTACGGAGCCCAGCGCTGAGGTCGATATCGCCTGTGTTATCTGTGGTGGTAGTGGCTGTCGGGTTTGTGGTGGTACCGGCTGGCTGGAAATTCTTGGCTGTGGAATGATTGATCCGGAAGTGTTTGCCTCGGTCAATTATGATGCAACAACATACAGCGGTTTCGCCTTTGGTATGGGTCTTGAGCGGATTGCCATGCTGAAGTACGGGGTTAGCGATCTGCGTCTGTTCTTTGAAAACGATATACGCTTCCTCAAGCAGTTCAGTTAAGCACAAAGGGCTAATAAGTTATGATCGTTACCTATAACTGGTTGAAAGAATTTGTCGATCTTGATGCGACACCGCAAGATTTATGTCATCGCCTGACGATGGCCGGGCTTGAGGTCGATTCCCTGAAAGAATTGGGTGCCGGGTTTGAGTTGGTTATCGTCGCCCGGCTTGATCAGGTTGACCCCCATCCGGATGCCGATCGGCTGACTTTGTGTCAGGTCAATACCGGCAGCGAGGTTGTGACGGTGGTCTGTGGTGCAACCAATCACAAAGTCGGGGATCTGATCGCATTGGCGCAGCCTGGAACGGTTTTGCCGGGAGATTTCAAGATCAAAAAATCGAAGATTCGCGGTCAGGTTTCCTGTGGCATGCTGTGCTCGGAAAAAGAACTGGGGCTGACTGATGAATCTGAGGGAATTATGATCCTTCCGGCGCACTTGCCGGTTGGTCAGCCGGTCTTTGATGCGATGGGGTGGCGCGACTATCAGATTGAAGTTGGTTTAACCCCTAACCGTCCCGATTGCCTGAGCGTCATTGGTGTTGCTCGTGAGGTTGCCGCCCTATACGGTAAACAGTTAAAGCTTCCGTCGAGCAATCTGATAGAGGCAAGTGAAACAATCGTGTCACACGCCAGCGTTGATATTGAAAATACCCGTGCCTGTCCACGTTATGCTGCGCGGATGATTCGTGGAGTAAAGATTGGACCATCACCCGATTGGATGGTGCGACGGCTGGAGGCTGTCGGCATGCGCTCGATCAATAATATTGTCGACGTCACCAACTACGTCATGATGGAACTGGGTCATCCCCTCCACGCCTTTGATTTTCGCTTTGTTGAAGAGGGGCGTATCGTCGTTAAGTGCGCACAAGAAGGGGATAGTTTTGCCACCCTGGACGATCAGAAACATCAGTTGTCAGCTGAGGATCTGATGATCTGTGATGGTCGTAAAGCGGTGGCGCTGGCAGGTGTCATGGGGGGGCAGAACTCCGAAGTTCAGGGGGATACCGAAACCATCCTGCTTGAAGCAGCGTATTTTGATCCCATTACGGTAAGGCGCACCAGTAAACGCCATGGTTTGCATACGGAATCGTCCCATCGCTTTGAGCGTGGTGCCGATATCGACATGGTTCCCGTCGCCCTGGATCGGGCCGCTGCTCTGATGGCTGAATTGGGCCGTGGTGACGTTCTGGCCGGGGTTGTTGATGTTTATCCGCAGGCTCTGCCGCAACGGCAGATTGAACTGACGTTGGTCAGTGTCAACCGCATGCTCGACCTGCCGCTGGATGCTGCCACTGTCACACAGTGTCTTGAGTCCATCGGTTTGAACGTGTCAACGCAAGTCAACGATGATGGAAAGTTGCTCGTCAGTATTCCCAGCTTTCGTCCGGATCTTGAGCGCGATATTGATCTGATTGAAGAGGTCGCTCGCCTTCACGGGTACGACAAGATTCCGGTCACTATGCCTATCGGTGTGGTGGATGCGACTCTACCACCGGCGCGTCAGCAGTTGCAGAAAAAGTTGCGTAACATGCTGGTTGCCGGCGGGTTTTCCGAAACGATTAATTATTCCTTTATTGCGGCTGATGCGGTTGGAAAAATTGGTTTATCCGGCGCTGATAATCGTACTCACCATGTGCCGATTTTAAATCCCCTTTCCGAAGAACAGGCGGTGATGCGCACCAGCCTGGTGCCGAGCTTACTGGAAACTGTAGCCAGAAATCTCAATTATCGCAGTACCAATTTGCGTTTGTTTGAGCTGCGTCCGGTTTTTCTCGCCGGAGAAGATGAGCGGACCGCGGAACGTTTATCTCTGGCAGCGGTCATGACCGGACGTAAAGACCCGGAAGGGTGGGCGCAAAGCGTTGCAGCGGTCGATTTTTATGATCTGAAGGGGATTGTTGAAGAGCTTATGCAAGCTTTCGGGCTTGAACAAGCCAAATTCGACGCTAACAGGTCGCAACCCTATCTGCATCCAGGCAAGTCCTGCGCAGTGGTGACACATAACGGAATGCTTCTGGGTTATCTGGGTGAGGTTCATCCGCGCACGCTAACAGGGTTTGATATTGATCAGCCCGTTTTTCTGCTTGATCTGGATGTTGAAGAACTGTTTCGTCATCATGTGTCGCGCCGGTCGTTTACCCCTTTGTCGCGTTTTCCCGATGTCAGTCGGGATACGGCACTGCTACTCAATGAAGATGTCAGGGCAGAACAGATTCTTGATATCCTGCATCAGATTAAGAGCAAAACCGTCGAGGATTTGACTCTGTTTGATCTGTATACCGGCAAGGGAATCCCGCAAGGAAAGAAAAGCATTGGTGTTCGCATTCGGTATCGCGATATGACCAAGACGTTGACAGAAGAAGAGGTTGGTAAAGCGCATGATAAGATGGTCAACACCCTGTGTGAGAAATTGGCTGCAGAAATTCGCTGATAGCACTTGCGGCAGTTTGAACCCTGTGGTACAAAACTATTGAAATCAAATAGATACTTGATTCCAAGCTAATATGAAATGGGCAGGAGGGCTTATGACTAAAGCAGATCTGATAGAGAATGTTTATCTGACCACCGGATTTTCAAAAAAGGAATCAGCCGAAATTGTCGAGATGGTTTTTGATTTGATGAAGTCAACTCTCGAAGATGGTGAGAAAATCAAGATTGCCGGATTTGGAAATTTTGTTGTCAAAGAAAAAGCCTCACGTCGTGGGCGCAATCCCCAGACAGGTGGAGAAATCGAAATAACTGCGCGTAAAATTCTGACATTCAAGCCGAGTCAGGTACTCAAGGCGGCTATCAACGACGCTTCCTGATTTTTCCTTAAAGAGAAGCTGTGGCTGAGATACCCGACAAATTATTTTTTAAAATTGGTGAGGTGGCAGACATTCTCGATCTCAAGACGCATGTTTTGCGTTATTGGGAAACTGAGTTCAGCTGCCTTAAACCGGTTAAAAGTCGTACCAATCAGCGACTTTATCGCCGGCAGGATGTAGAAACGGCCCTGTTGATCAAAGATCTTCTTTATCAGCGGGGCTTTACTATTGCCGGGGCTCGCAATCAATTGGAGAATCTAGCCTTCGCCGACCTGCCGGTTTCTTCCCCGGAACGAACATCTCATCCAGTTCAACAGCGGTTGGCTCATGTCAAGTCTGATCTGCTGGCGTTGCGCCGATCCCTTCTGGAAAACCAATGATCCACCGAAAAGTGACGACGTGTTGATACTGGTAACCAACGATGATGGCGTATATTCCCCCGGGTTGCGTGCACTGGCGGAAGCCATGGCAACTCTTGGTGACGCTGTGATCGTTGCCCCGGATCGGAATCGAAGCGCAGTTGGTCATGCTCTCACGTTGGAACAACCGTTACGCGCTGAAGAAATTGAGCCCGGTATTTTTGCGGTCGATGGTACCCCGACGGATTGCGTCAATTTAGGAATTCATGGCTTAATGATGCAACGCCCGGATCTGGTTGTCTCCGGCATCAACAGCGGCAGTAATCTAGGTGATGATATTACCTATTCCGGAACCGTCAGTGCGGCGATGGAGGCCTCGTTGATGGGGATACCGGCGATTGCCATTTCGCTGGATGCAAAAATATTTTCTGAAACTGATTTGCTTACCACTACCCAATTTGTCGTTTTGCTCGCCAACATGGTAATGAAGAAAGGTTTGCCTGCCGACACCTTTCTCTAATGTCAATATTCCTTCCGGTGCCTGCCATGGGTCGAAATTACCCGCCAGGGCAATGCCGCTACGGTCAAGCCGTGATTGTTAATGAAGATCCCTGCGGACGCAAGTACTATTGGATTGGCGGCTCCAGCGTGTTGGTTTTGAGGATATTCCGGGAACTGACTGTTGTGCCGTATCACGGCTATATTTCTGTGACGCCGTTACACACCAATCTGACCAGCGATATTTTCTGCGAGAATCTGAAAAAATTCGTCGCTTCTTGTGCGCCGATGGAGATTTGTGATGGACTATACTGTCGCTCGGCGCCGAATGGTAGAGCAGCAGATTGTCGCTCGTGGTGTCTGATGATCCACGTTTGATCGATGCGATGAACAAGGTTCCGCGCCAATTTTTTGTTGATGAAGGGCTGCGTGGCCACGCCCATGCCGATGGCCTCCCTTTGCCAATTGGCCACAACAGACTATCTCTCAAACCATTTATGGTTGCCGCCATGTCGACAGCGTTAGAGCTGCAGGGCACGAACGGGTGCTTGAGATTGGCAATTGGCTCCGGGTTACCAGACGCTATCCTTGCCATGCTGGCTAAACGGGTCTATTCGGTTGAACGCACGCCGCCACACCCGCGCCCCGCAAAGCCTCGATCAATCTGCAATTAAGTAATGTCAATATCAAGATTGCTGACGGCACGCTGGGATGAAGGATCAAGCCCCCTTGATGCTATTCTGGTTGCTGCCGGCGCACCGATGTGCCGCAGAGTATCTACACCAGTTGGCTGCAGGGGGAAAAAGCTGGTTTTACGGTTGGTGGCTACAATCAGCAAAGCCTGATCCAGATAACCCGTTTGGGGGATGATCAGTTTCAGCGCGAAGAGTTGATGGGGCTGCCGTTTCGTGCCGTTGATCGGTGAAGCCGGCTGGGCGGAAACACAAGATGTATGATCATTTCGCCAAAAGTATTCACGTATATGGCCTCGAAAAACTCAACAAGTAACCAACGGCTGAGCAGATGCGCCGCCATCATGTATAAGGGATTATCGTTGGGTAAATTATGCTGAAATCTGTTCGCCGCCTCTACGACTGGGTGCTGACCTGGGCAACAGCCGTTATGCGTTGTTGGCGTTGGGATTGCTCGCCACTGAAGCCAGCTTTTTCCCGATTCCCTGATGTTCTGATCATGGCTCTGGCTCTGTCTATGCCCCGATGTCTTATCGCTATGCACTGATTGCGACGGTCGGATCGGTATTGGGAGCGGCTCTTGGTTATGTGATTGGTTGGGGTTTGTGGGATGTCATGGCGGTGTACTTCTACGCTTATGTGCCGGGCGTCACCGAAGAAGGATTTGCCCGTGTCGGTCAGTTATTCAGCCAATACGATTTCTGGTTATTTTTGCTGCCGGCTTCACCCCGGATCCTTGCCAAAATCTTTACCATTGCCGTTGGTGTGTTTGCTATATTAATTTCCCGGTTTTTATGCTGGCATTCGATCGGCCGCGGTTTACGCTTTTATCTGGTGGCCAATTCTGTTTCATTATATGACAACCGGCTCGGATCCTGATTGAGAAATATTTTGAATTCGCTAACCGTTTTTGTCTTTATTATTGTTGTTGTTTTTGTTGTTATCGTCCGGTTAGGCTGGTTAATGGCCAAGGCAGATGATAAAAAGAGGGAGCCTTTTTTTTTAATTGCCGGCCGGATAAGGTGTGTTTTGTCCCGCTTCATTGGCTTTGCTTGATCGCCGTAACCGTTGTGGTTGCTGGCAGGCTGTCATCGTGGGTCTACCATATCGTTGAGCCGGGCCAAACTCTTCCGTATCAGTCGAACCTATGGGGTTGATCGTGATTATCTGGCCCGTATTAACAATATTTCTGATCCTACACAATTGCGATCTGGAACCAGGCTATATATCCCGGGAGCGAGTCAACAACGCCGTGTTGAGGTCGTAACAGCGCCATCTGCTCCTGCTACCACGACTCGATTCAGCACCCGCGCTCAGCCACCACCGCGATCATCTTCGCCCCCGTCTACCTAAACCCCGCACCCCCGTCCAGCGCCCGTGCCCGCTACGCCACCGACAACGGCAAGCGTGCCGCAAAAGAAACTTGGCTGGCCCCCAAAGGGCGAGTTGTCAGGCAGTTCAGCTCTGCAGCCGAGGCGGGCGCGGGGCGTGGTATTGAAATAGCCGCAAAGTCAGGCACATCTGTATTAGCTGCTGAGGCCGGGCGGTTATCTATAGCGGTGACGGGGTTAGGTGGCTACGGGCATCTGGTGATATTACAGCATGACAATCAACTTTTACGGTCTATGGTTTCAATCAGCGCAACCTGGTAAATCAGGGGGTATTTGTTAGCAGGGGCGATAGAATTGCTCTATCGGGTACGCCCTGCAGGAGGGGAGCCACGCTTGCATTTTTGAGGTTCAGGGATCAGGTAGAGCCGCAATCCCCAATTGTATCTTCCTTAGTGGTCACTGTGTATATAGGAAAACCAGGATTTGGAGTTTATTAATGAGCAGATACGATTCAGAAGAGGATCCGATGAGTTGGATGGCTCGTCCGAAGATGAGGTCGCTGCTGCACCAGGATGCTGATATCGGGGATGACGAAGAAGAGAAAGAATACCAATCTGACGATGAGTCATCAACGGCCGACGCGATCAAGATCTATCTGAAAGATATTCAGAAAAGTCAGCTGTTAACAGCTGCACAGGAATGTGAACTGGCCGAATTGATTGCCGACGGTGATGAAAAAGCCAGGCAAAGATGATCGAATCGAATCTTGCGGCTGGTTGGGTGAAAATCGCCAAGCGCCATATGAATCGAGGACTCCCGTTTCTGGATTTGATCGAAGAAGTGAAGAGGGGTTGATCAAGGCTGTTGAAAAGTTCAAGGTCAGTAAGGGGTGCCGTTTTTCAACCTATGCTACATGGTGTGGGATTTTCCGTCAGTCGATTGAACGCCCTGGTGAACAGAGCTGACAATACGATTACCGTACATGTCGCTGACGAAATCAGCAAGACTGTCAAGGTTACCCGTGAACTGGTTCATACCTCAATCGCGATCCTAGTGCCGCTGAAATTGCTCATGCCATGGGTGTTGACGAAGCCAAGGTTCATAAAATGCTTGTGCTGCTAAGAAAGACCTATTCAATTGAACACCCATGGGGGATAACAGCGGTTACACTTTAATCGATACGGTCGAAGATACAAACTCCGGGTAGATCCAGCCAGCACCATCGAAGATGTTGATCTTTTTGCCATGTTCTTGAACTGATGGAGGATTTGACCAAAACCGAGCGGAAATTCTGATGATGCGTTTTGGCCTTGATGATTCTAAGCCTCAAACTCTTGAGATACCCATAGGGCAACTTTTGAGTGACCCGTGAGCGTATTCGCCAGATAGAAGCCAAAAGTCTGGGAACCCTGCGCAAGGCCGCACAACAGAGGTTGATGCCGTCTGAACGGGAATAGCATTTTTATGGGAGAACAATGATGGAAGAGTTGAAAAATATTATTCGTGATATCCCCGATTTTCCTAAAAAAAGGGATTATCTTCAAAGATGTCACCACCTTGCTGGCCGATGCAAAAAGTTATCAGCGGATGATTGACTTGCTAGCCCATCGCTATATCGGCGAAAAAATTGATCAGATTGTCGGCATTGAAGCCCGCGGATTTATTCTGGGGCAGCATTCTGGCGTATAAACTAGGTACCGGTATCACTCTGTGCGAAAGTCGGGAAAAACTCCCCTACAAAACTCATCAGGTGACCTATGATCTTGAGTATGGCAGCGATGTCCTTGAAATCCATGAAGACGCCTCTGCTAAAGGCGATAGGGTCATTATTGCCGATGATCTGCTTGCTACCGGCGGCACCATGGCCGCGGTTATTAACTTCAACCGTACAGGTGCTGACCTGGTTGAATGTGCTTTTCTGGCAGAACTGGAATTTCTCAATGGTCGCAGTAAACTTCCAGAGGACAAAGGTTTTCAGTCTGTTGACGTTCTGATTGCGGCGTCACCGGGTTGCCCCAACTAGCGGATTCATGTATAAGCCTTCATACGACCCCCATAGCTCAGCTGGATAGAGCGACTCCTCCTAAGGAGTATTGAGGTTCGAATCCTCCTGGGGTCGCCATTTTTATTATATATTAATAAATTGACAGGAGGATTCGAAGCGCAGCGAACGTGTTGACTGAATGTTAGAAGAGCGGTCATGGATGGCCGCGGCAGAGCGTAGGGGAGCCGACGCAGGAACCGCCGTGATGGCGGTGACGTAGTGGGCGAATCCTCCCTGGTCGTGCCGGGTAGCATAAGAAAAACGGCTGTTCAGGAGTGATCTTGACAGCTGTTTTTCTTATTTCTGACATATGAATTCACCGCACCCACCATCACCCGTCTGGTGATCATGTCGTAAGCCATCAGGGGTTTAGCCGTAACGCCTGATCGACGCTCTTATTACTGTGGTACCGCTTTGAGAGAAGACATTTAACACGATAACGCCCGCAACGATCAGCAATATCCCGATTATCGCGGCAGCATCCAACTTGACCAAAACCACCCAGGCAATCAGGGAAATCAACGCAATGCCGACACTCCGACCAGATGGCATAAGCACACCCACCGGGATGGTCTTTGAGGGTTAAGGAGAGAAAGAAAAGGCGGTTGAGTAGCCGATGACGACAATCACCGACGGCCACAGGCGGGTAAACCCTTCTGCTGACTTTAAAGCCGACGTTCCAATGACTTCGCTGACGATGGCTGCCGAGAGGAAACCCACTGTTGCATCATCACACACCCTTTGTGGTTAGAGACGTGTCCGCCTGAATGAAACGGATCTGAAATAAAAACCCTCGTGCGGAGGGGGTGCACGAAGGGTTTTTTTGGAAGCTGCATGAGCCCCCTGATTGAAAGACTACCCCAGCCGGGACTTTGGGGCAAGTAATAATCGACAGAAAAGCTGCACCCCAACCAGACGCACCGACGTTACGAATTGGGTAGATGAATGAACAGGCTGAAGGGCTGACGAGCTTCGATAAATAAAAAAGGATCTTTTCACAAAGCGCATTTGCTGTGCTATGACACTATGTGCAGGATGCGAATATACTTACTTGAACGGTATGTTGTTGTCCAAACTTACGCCCCCTGATGTTCAGGATCGTTCTGACTTTATGCGCAGACTCTTCATTATTCTGATTCCTTTTATGTTCGTTTTTCTCTGACACTGGCTTTATTGCCGCCAAATATGCTCTGGCCTTTTATCGAGCCCTTGTTTTCTGTTGATCAGATGGTGCTGACGATTGTTGCCTTTCTGGTGCTATGTCAGGTTTTCCGCGCCGGGCGTCTGACAGGGTACTCAGACTGGTCACCAGATGATTGCCGGATTACTGATCCACGGAACCTATCTCGGTGGCGTTTTTGCGGCCATTAAATGGGGGATGCCGCAGGAGTCACAGCGATTATTGTCGGAGTGCAACCCGTTCTGACGGCCGCAGTGGGGCGCTTCTGGCTGGGAGAATCCTGAGGAGGGTACAGTGGTTAGTTTGTTGCTCGGGTTGGCGGGCGTGACCACCGTGCTGCTCAGCAGTAATCGACCTGATAGTTTTGAATTTTCCTGGCCTGCAACGTTCGCAGCCTTGATGGCTCTGATCGGTATATCCTTAGGTACACTTTTATCAAAAGCGTTTTGGAAAAATATCAATCTGCTGGCTGGTTCCTTGTAGTCACTACATCGGGGCGGCTGCTTTAATGGCATTGCTGGCAGGTTTGTTTGAAGACTGGCACATTGAATGGGATGTGCAACTGATCCTCGCACTTGCCTGGCTGGTTTTCGGAATATCGGTCGTAGCCATCCTGCCGCTGATGTACATGATCCGTGAAGGGGAAACGTCCCGCGTGTCGTCAGCTATTTTTATCTGGTTCCTCCCGGGTGGCGGCCAGGAAGCCTGGCTGCTATTTGATGAAACCCTGACCATCCCAGGCATCTGTGCCATGGTTGTCACCGTTCTCGGAGTGTACCTCGTGACCAAAAACAAGCTGTCATCCAAAAGTCCCCAGTTAAGCGGAACGCTCAGAGCAACAAATAGACAATCTGGCAAGTTTCGAGATCATCGTGCTGCCAAAAGGAGAGGTCATGGATCAGAGTGTCAAAATCCCCCAGTTTACTGACGATCAGGTCGCTGCCGGCTTCCCCAGTCCCGCTGCCGATTACTGCGAGAGCCGTCTGGATCTCAATGATCTGTGTGTGAAACACCCGGCCGCGACGTTTTTTGTCCGGGCCCAAGGATTCCATGATCGATGCCGGTATCTTCCCCGGAGATGTCATTGTGGTGGATCGGTCGCTCACCGCCAAGCATGGTGATATCGTTATTGCACCTTCAACGGTGAGCACACCATCAAAAAGTTTGAAACCAAACCGACCTTACGATTGGTGCCGATGAACAGCAACTACACGCCCATCGAGATACCCGAAGGCACTGACTTTCAGATTTTCGTCGCTTACTCACACGGTTCATGCCCCGCAGAACCTGGGTGAATCATGATGCACTGGTCGATTGCAACAACTTCTATGTCAGCTGTGAACGACTTTCAGCCCTCGCCAGCTGAGTGGCTCAGCCGGTGGTGGTTCTGTCCAACAACGATGGCTGTGTTGTTGCCCGTAGCCCTTGAAGCCAAAATCCTTGGGATCAAGATGGCGGTACCTGCCTTCCAGATTGCCGATCTGACTGAAAAAGCACAACATCAAGGTCTACTTTCCAACTACGCCCTCACTTAAGCGATATTTCCTCCCGGGTGATGGGCGACCCTTGAATCCCTGGCACCACAGATCGAAGTCGAGCTCCATCGATGAAGCCTCTGACCTGGCGGGGTTTTCCCGGATGGGCTCTTCGGAGGACTATGGTCGTATGGTGCAGCAGACATTAAACAGCATATCGGCGTCCCGGTTTGAAGCCGGGATTGCTCCTACCAAAACTCTGCAAAACTGGCCAATCATGCGGCCAAAACCTACAAGGCAACCGGCGGGGTGGTCGATCTGTCCTGTTTCGAGCGGCAACAGAAACTGACAGAGCTTGCTGCCCGTCGGTGAAATCTGGGCGGGCCGCAAGACCAGCCCAGAAGCTGCTACAGCAAGGCATAAAAACCGTCCTGCAGCTATCCTGGTAAGTGATACCACCAGAGCGCGCAGAATCGGCTCTATCAATCTGGTCAAAACCATCGATGAGCTCAACGGGATCATCCGTTACGCCATGGAAGAAGAGCCCGATACCCGCAAGAGTTGATGTGCTCGCGCTCCTTTTGCCGAAAAATGACCGACCATGACACCTTGCGCCAAACCATCTGCAGTTTGCTGCTCGTGCTGCTGAACGCCTGCGCAGCGAAAAACCTCGGCCTGTCGCAGTCGTCCAGGTCTTTATCCGTACTCCAGCCAGTTCAACAGCAATGGATCCCACGTACTCCAACAGCTACTGCCAAGCTCTCCACACCCACCAGCGATACCCGCACCATCACCATGACCTGCACCGACTTGTTCGATCTCCATCTGGAAAGAGGGTTACCGCCATGCCGCCCGGCGTGATGCTTGGAGAGTTTTGTGACCAGGCAGCCATCCAGCATGATCTGTTTACCGATCACACCGCCCCGCTGAAATGACAGCCTGATGTGCGCGGTCGATAAATCAATCAAGCGAGCCGCAGTAAGGTCTGGTTTGCCGGTCAACGTTCCCGGAAGGACTGGTTCATGAAACGCGCCAATCTGTCTCCCGGCTACACCACCCGCTGGAGGGATATCCCAAAGGTGAGTTAGTCGTGAAGAGGCGTGCACTGTCTGACACTTTTTTTATAGTTTATTTGTAACTATTCGCAGTGGGCAGTAAAAATGCAAATCGTGTCTGTTCAGCACACCAAGCAGGTGCGCAATCAGCCACGATATAATTGTAGCCACGATTCCAGCGGCCAGGAGGTCGTCTTTGGGTTACGACAACAAGCAATTGACAGATCAACAGGTTGCTGTTATAAAAACGCCTCATGCGGGCGGGTTAGCTCAAAGGAGAGCATCTGGCCCACACGCGAAGGGTCACTGGTTCGATCCCAGTACCGCCCACCAAAAACACGAGACTCAGGCTTACGACTTGAGTCTTTTTTTTTTTGTTCAGGCTCTGATACCTGCTTAAAAGGATGATAAATCATGCGTTATATCTGCACCTGCTGTGGCTATAAAAAGTTTATGACCCCGAGCAGGGTGATGCTCTGAATAATGTTCTTCCTGGTGGCAGAATTTGCCGATTTGCCGCCGGAATGGGTGTGCCCTTTGTGTTACGCAGAACGGGATCAGTTCGACCCTCTGGATTAGCTGGAGGGTATCTGTTCAGCACAGGATCGGGGATCCTATGTCAAGGGACGCTTTTCGTCATCCATGACCGCTTGTTGTCGCCGTCCATGGCGACAAACACCCTTGCCACAGGAACCCTGATCCTGCGCAAGGACTACAGCTGAATAGTTACGCTGGAGGTAGAAATCTCTTTTATGCAGACGTTTAGCTCTACAGCTGTTTCAATCGCTCGATCAATTCACCAATCTGATTTGTTTCTATGTTACCGAAAGCCAGGCGTAAATAAGACTTGAGGCCGGGGCCGAAGGCTTCCCCCGGCAGACAAATGATTCCCGCCTTGTCCAGCAGGTTGCGTGCGGCCTGGCGACTGTTCATGTCGCCCCAGGGATGTTTGATCCAGGCGAAAAAAGAACCACTGGCGATTAATTCAAATTCATTGATGCCGGCGCTGAAGCTCGCAGTAACGGCGGCATGGCGCTGTTGCATTATCACCGTGTTTTCCACAATCCAGCTATCCAGATGACAACATCCATACTGCAGCGCCAGTTGGGTCGGGCGCGGCTGACAGACCACCATGCTGTCCTGGATTTTTAATGCTTGTTCGATTAGTTCAGCACTGCCGATCAGGGCGCCACAGCGTAGGCCGGTCAGAGCAAAGGTTTTTCCGAAAGAAGCGATATGAACAAAGTGGTGATGCCAGTTGCTGCGGGTAAAGAGTTGGTGCGGTGTGGAGCCGATGAAGCAATTATAGGTTTCGTCAATGAGCAGCACAATTGAGCGCGACTGCGCCAGATCAAAAAGTTGTTCCAGTTGCTGCGGTGGGATAATTGCCCCGGTGGGGTTGCTGGGCGACACCAGCAGAATCGCACGGGTTCTGGGGGTGATTTTTTCTTCAATGGCGGCAAGGTTCGGCAATCCACCGCTGTTTGCATCGAAGGGAATATATTGCGAATTGACCCCATAGCTTTGCAGCGCCATCAAATGATCAAAATAGGCCGGCAGGGGAACGATCACTTCATCCCCAGGCTGGCACAGGCACAGCATGGCGAGCCAAAATGCCTGGCTGGCACCGATAGTCAGACAAATCTGGTCGGGGTAGAGAACACTCTGGTAGTGGCGTTGATACCAATGGCACAGATCAGCTCGAACCTCTGCTAACCCCTCATCAGGGCTGTAGCGATAGGTGGCCGGGTCATCGAGGGCTTGGTGCAGATGAGCAATGAGCTCAGGTGCCGGCGGATAGTTGGGTACCGCCTGACAGAGATCGAGTAATGGATATTTAGCAGCGGTATCACATTCACCAAGCCAGCTTTTGACTTCGGTAATTGGCGGTGCTTGTATCTGTCGTAA
The DNA here is from genome assembly GCA_018399135.1 of Deltaproteobacteria bacterium. Taxonomy (GTDB): domain Bacteria; phylum Desulfobacterota; class Desulfuromonadia; order Desulfuromonadales; family Geopsychrobacteraceae; genus Pelovirga. Next base: position 18,021 of record JAGYPB010000009.1, read on the forward strand.
CCAGCTGTTGATGTTCATGGGCCTATCCGTTTCACTGGTTGTAAAATGACGTCAAAGGATGCCTTGCAGATATGGAATGATGTCGGTTTTAATCGGCATAAAGTAAACATTGTCATCATGGCTCTGGGCGAACTTCAGGGTCTTGAGCGCAAATTCACGATTCCATTCCAGGGTAGCCGTGAAGTCGCGGGGGAATATTGCGTGGTTTTTGTTCTCCCAATAGCTGCGGCTGCTGTCGGTAAGAACGGGCGACACGCCCCAGTATACGGTGGTGTTACGAATAAACCCCTGATAAATCTCCATCAAACGCAGATCAAAAAAAGGTTGGGTAAAAAACCCATCGGCGCCGGCATCTTGCTTGGCACGCATATAATCAATTTCATCCTTAATGCCACTACGATAGGGGTCGATGCCTGCATAGATGGTCAGTTCAGGGCATTCGCGTTTAAGGCGCCGAATCAGTTCGAGGGAACTGGTTCGGTAATAAGTGTGTTTTATCTCCTGCGGGGGGTCGCCGTTAATAATTAACACCGCCTCGATTTTACTGTCACCTAGTTGTTCAATAATCGGCAGGGGTGCATCAGGATTAAAATCTATAGCACGTAAATGGGGGATAGTGCGGGGAACGTATTCGCCGGCAATGGCGCACCCCTGCCAGCTGCGCATATCAAAACGCAAGATATCAGGGATGTTGATCCTTTTCACTGCAGGGAAATGCCGGTGTACCATTTCCAGTTCTTTACGCAGGGAAGGTTCACTTCGGGGGACAAGTTCCAGTGAAATTTCAGTCATTTTGTCTCCTGAAAAGTAATTTAGGGCTTTTCTGCAATGATTTCTCCACTAAAGCGATAAATTTCGGTATCAGGGGCATGCCACATGTCTGTTGACAGCCCGGCTTTGTTACAGGTCTGACGCAAAAAAGTCAAGGCATCCCAATGGTGCTCGCTGGCAACCTGGGGGAGCAGAACCCCACGGTTGAACCCATTTTCAAGGTAGATGCCATGCACGCCGATGATGATGTCGTCAGGACCGGAAATCTTCTCAAGTGGTGATAGTATGGTAATTTCTATTTTAACCAGATCCAGTTCAGATCTGGTCAGAGGAGCAAAGCGCGGATCTTCGGTCGCAGCGGCGACAGCCATCAGCGCTACTTCCTTATACAATGGTCGGCGTGATTGAAAATTACCGATGCAGCCGCGCAGTTGTCCATCCATTATAAGCGTGACAAAACACCCTGATCGCTCATTCAGGGATTGCTCTTCCCGGGGCGCGGGTGTGCAGGGCAGCTGTTCCAGCTCATGTTCAATGGCGCTTCGCGCTATCCCCAGCAGAACTTGCGTTGCGACGTCGGATATCATGGTGACTCCCTGAATAGATAAAGTTGTTTTTCATCGACGAGATAACTTATAGTTGCTGCTCGCTTTCGACGCAACCGTTTTAATATCGTATTTGTTCAGCACCGGGTCGGGAAACCTGTGGCAAGTTGAGAGCTGGACAGCTGCATCAATATTCCAAAGCAACAGCTGAATGTTGATTTGAAAGCCGGTGAAAGGGTTATCTGTTGGTACGATTTTTTGGATTTTTATCGATCGTTCTCATCCTGCTTGTTGTCGGTGGATGTGCTCTTCGTCCACCTGTTGCATGGGTTAAGGATGACACGCCTCTCAGCGTTCAGCAGAAAATCCGGCTTGGCCAGATATTGAGCAATACCCTTGTCCAATATCTTGGGGGTGATTATCCCGAGACCGCTCTTGAAAGCTATGTCAATCAGGTTGCCCGGTCTTTGATGACAGATAATGGCAGCTTGTTAAAAAAGATCAGGATAGCCAATCATTCTGATTCATATTCTTTTGCATTGCCGGGGGGGGTTGTCGTCGTTACGCGCGGTCTGTTGCATGGCCTTGAGTCTGAACCCCAACTTGCTGCCCTGTTGGCTCGTGAAATCGGTCATTTCCAGGCAGGTTTTGTAACGGAAAGGTTGAGACCCCTGATTCGTGGTCGCGCTGTTTTTTTGCAGGATGTGCATCCTGGAGGTCAGCACTATTCACAACGATTATTGTTAATACGAGAACTGACCGATGTCACGCTGCGTAAGGCATTTGGAGGAGAGAAGGACAATAACGCTGATATTGCAGCTATCGATGTGCTGGTGCGTGGTGGCTATCCCTTAAACGGTTTTTTTGAGCTGAATGACATATGGCAGCGCCTGAGCCGGACTGACATAGAGGGCAGTCAGTTAGCCCACCCTTATCAATTGTCTGCGCTGCGGTTGCAAGCGGCCCGTGACTATATAGACGCAACCTATCCCGGCTATCGTGGTACTAAAGGTCTTGATTCTATCACCCATGTCCAGCAGTTGGTAAATCCTCAATCCTTGGCGGTTGCCTATCAATTATATGATCAGGCTCGCTCTGCTGAAGCGGCGGGAGAGCAAACAAAAGCCATGCAGTTATACCATCAGGCGATTCGACAGCAGCCCCAGAGTCTGCTGCTGACGGCGTTGGGGATGGCTTATCTGCGCGGCGAGGACCTGATCCCGGCACGGCGTTATTTGCGTCAGGCGGTTACGGTCGCTGCGGATTTTTATCAGTCACGACTGGGCCTTGGTTACATTCATCTGCGCCGCTCTGAATGGTCGGATGCCGTCGCAGAAATAGAGGCGTCGCTGGCTCTGTTGCCGACATTACAAGGAGTTTTTCTCCTGGCGGAAGCAGAAGAGGGGCGTGGCAACGGTGATCGCGCCCGCAACCTGTATCGGCATCTGCTGGAAGTTGATGGCCGCAGTGCGCTCGGGCGTGCCGCCACTGAGCGGTTGCGTCAGTTACCGCGCTGAACTGTATGCTAGTATGGCCCCTGGAAAAAAATGAGGTTTTGCTCTGGCAGGGGCGGCCGGCGCCGCGTTGCTATCTGTTTCGTTACTGGCGCAGTCAGCTTGGCGCGCTTGTTGTTCTACTGTTTTTTGGGGCCCTCTTTGGACAGGCCTGGCAGCGCGATATGTCGCTTCCGACGCTGGTTTTTTTACTGTTGCCGTTGCTGCCGGCGCTGCTCTTCGGCCCCATTCGCTTGGTGTATTTACGCTGGCGCTGGGAAACCCTTTTTTATGCCATCAGCGACCGGCATTTATTCGTCCGGCACGGATGGAACAAACACATCCTCAGCTATCCGTGGTTAACGCTGCATGCCGTTATTCTTCATCCCTATACAGACCGGCTGGCCACTATTGAACTAAAATTTGCTGATTCGCGCAGGGTGTTGCTCGAATGTCTGGAAGAGCCCACAACCTGCCTGCACACCTTACCTGCTGCGGTGATTAATCCCCTGGGACAAGAGGATCCTGTTTGACTCGGATAAGTTGTCGTGGGTATCATATCAGGTTGACTGAAAATCCGTGTCGCAAGACACTTAAACGACTGATGGTGATATGAAATCTTTTTACCTGGAAACTTTTGGCTGTCAGATGAATGTGGTTGATTCCGAGCAGATTACCGCGCTGCTGCAGGGCATCGGTTATCAGCCCGTTGGCGCACCTGATCAGGCCGATCTGGTATTGCTCAACACCTGTTCGGTACGGGATAAGGCCGAACGTAAGGTGTATGGACATCTCGGACGCTTCAAGCCGATTAAGGACAAGCGCCCTGATCTGATTATCGGTGTTGGTGGCTGTGTCGCCCAGCAGGAAGGGCAGCGCATGCTTGATACGGTTTCCTATCTTGATCTGGTCTTTGGCACCCACAATATTCACCGCTTGCCGGAGATGGTGCAGCAGGTGGAGCAGACGCGTGGGCGCGCCAGTGAGACTGATTTCCTCGACCGTGAAACGCGTTTGAATCTGTTCCCTGAACGTTCGGCAAGCGAGAGTGTCACCCGTTTTGTCACTATCATGCAAGGGTGTGATAATTTTTGTTCTTACTGCATTGTCCCCCATGTCAGAGGACGTGAGATCAGTCGATCCAGTGCTGAAATCCTTCATGAAATTGAAGCCCTCGTTGCTGCCGGGGTTAAAGAAGTCACCTTGCTTGGCCAGAATGTCAACTCTTACGGTTGCAAGATCGACGATGAGATGTCTTTTCCCCGGTTGTTGCAGGCTGTGGATGAAATCCCTGGTCTGGAGCGTTTACGCTTCGCTACCTCGCACCCCAAGGATATTACGGCTGAGCTGATTGACTGCTTTGGTCGTTTGAACAGCCTGTGCCCGCAAATACATCTACCGGTACAGAGTGGTTCCGACCGGATTCTGGCGTTGATGAATCGTGGTTATGATGCTACCGACTATCTTGACAAGATTCGGTGTTTAAAAGCCGTGTGTCCACAGATCCGTTTCACTACCGATATCATTGTCGGTTTTCCCGGTGAGACAGAAGAAGATTTTCAGGCGACACTCGATCTGGTCGAAAAGGTCAGATACGCTGATGCCTTTACCTTTTTATATTCACCGCGGGTTGAGACGGCAGCAGCAACCATGCCTGACAATGCCTCTGCTCGGCAGAAACAGCAGCGTTTTGAAAGGCTGCTGACATTGCAACAACGAATCAGCGGGGAACTCTGGCAAGAGGATGCCGGTCAAGTGCTGCCGGTGTTGGTTGAGGGGACGAGCAAGCAGGGGGATGGTCAACTTTTCGGGCGCAGCGCCTGGAACCGGATTGTCAACTTCGGCGGGCCGCAGGAACTGATCGGCAGGATAGTCCCCGTTGCTATTGTCAAGGTGCTGCGCAACTCCCATCTGGGTGAATCCCAGGATAACTTTTGATGACAGGAATACGATGATGATTGATCTCCATACCCATACTTTTTTTAGTGATGGTGAACTGGTTCCCGCAGAGTTGGTACGTCGCGCTGCCGTTGCCGGCTATCGCGCCATCGCCATTACTGATCATGCCGATAAAAGCAATACCGCCTGGCTGCTGGCCAATATTGTCGATGTTGTCAACGAGCTTGGTGAGACCAACGGCATGCAGGTTCTTGCCGGAGTGGAACTGACCCATGTAGCACCGGCAGCTATTGCTGATGCTACCCAGCTGGCACGCGATCACGGTGCGGAACTGATAGTCGTCCACGGTGAAACGATTGTCGAACCGGTGATGCCGGGAACTAATCTGGCAGCTATCAAGGCCGGTGTTGATATTCTGTCTCATCCTGGCCTGATTACGGCCGAAGAGGTTCAGCTGGCTGCAGAAAGGGGGGTTTGTCTGGAAATCACTACGCGCAAAGGACACTCTCTAACGAATGGACATGTGGCCAAACTGGCACATCAATACGGAGCTAAGCTCGTTGTCAATAATGATGCCCATGGTCCGGGAGATCTGGTTTCTGCCGAGCAGATGCGTAGAATTGCTTTGGGGGCGGCCATGACCGAAGAACAGTTTTTGCAGGCCCAGGCCAACTCAAGCGCCCTGGTTGCGCGCGCCAAAGGGTAGACCATGAACAATGTTGATAATTTTGATTTTCTAAAACAGCTGGTTGAAACACCCAGCCCATCGGGTTTTGAACAGCCGGTTCAGCGTTTGATCCGCCGGCAGCTGGAAGGGATTGCTGATCATCTTGAAACTGATGTTATGGGGAATCTGATGGCTTTGCTCAAAGGGCATGGTGGTCCCACGGTGATGCTTGCCGGTCATTGTGATGAGATTGGCTTCATGGTTCAGTTTGTCGATGACAATGGCTTTATCTATTTTGGGGCCATTGGTGGCGTTGATCCCCATTTGTCTCCGGGGCAACGGGTGAGTATCCATACCAATCAGGGGGATATTGCCGGTGTCATCGGCAAAAAAGCGATTCATCTGATCGAAAGTAAAGACCGTGAAACCGTCATTAATCTGAAAAAGCAGTATATCGACATTGGCTGTACGTCACGCCAAGAGGTAGAAAAACTGGTTTGTATCGGTGATCCAATCACCTTCACTGTTGGTTTACAACAGCTACAGGGGCGACGGGTCACGGCGCGCGCCTTTGACGATAAAATGGGTGCCTTTATTGTCACCGAAGTGATGAAAGAGGTAAAGCGCAACGGCGGTATGTCGGCCGATCTGTATAGCGTTTCGACGGTTCAGGAAGAGCTTGGCCTGCGCGGTGGCACGACCAGTACCTATGGGATCAACCCTGATATTGGTATTGTTGTTGAAGTGACCCATGCCACCGATTGTCCTGATGTCGAGCATAATGGCATTGGTCGCGTTGAACTGGGCAAGGGGCCGGTTATTGCCCGCGGTGCCAACATCAACCCCATGCTTTTTAACCTGCTGGTTGAAACCGCAAAAGCGGAAGATATCCCGGTGCAGATCATCGGGGTGCCGCGGGCAACCGGTACCGATGCCAATGTGATGCAATTGTCACGCGGCGGAGTAGCCACCGCACTGCTGGGTATTCCTTTACGCTATATGCACACACCGGTAGAAACCCTTGATCTGGGTGATCTGGAAATGGCGATCAGATTATTGACTGCGGCTCTGGACAAAATCAACAGTCAGAGCAACTTTATTCCGGTGTAAAGACAGGTGAGGGATATGACATCCGCATCACAAGACCAGCAGGCGTACGCAGCGCGCAAGGTCACCCTGGTTGGACTGGTGGTTAATGTTATCAATGCTGTCATCAAGATTGTTGTAGGTTTTTGGGCTAATTCCTACGCGTTGATCGCCGATGGTATTCATTCTGCGTCCGATATGCTCAGCGATATTCTGGTGCTGGTGGCCAGCCACTATGGACGGCAGCAGCCGGATAAAGACCATCCCTATGGTCACGATCGGTATGAAACCCTGGCGACCCTGATTCTGGGAGCCCTGCTGATTGCCGTTGCCGGTGCCCTGGTGTGGGACAGTATGATGCGTCTGTTGACTCCGCGCGAACTGGTAACGCCCGGTGCCATTGCTTTGATCGTTGCCCTGGCCTCGATTGCCAGCAAGGAGTGGATTTATCGTTATACCCTGAGGATTGCCCGGCAGATTAATTCTCGTCTGCTTGAAGGTAACGCCTGGCATCATCGTACGGACTCCCTGTCATCTATTGTCGTATTTGTCGCCGTTGGTGGTGCGATCCTTGGCATTACCTGGCTGGATCAGGTTGCGGCAGTCATTGTGGCATTAATGGTGGCGCGTATTGGTTTTGCGTTGATCTGGGACAGTCTCAAAGAACTGGTTGATACGGCACTGCCACAGGATGAGGTGAACAATCTCCGGGCGACCGCACTGACCATCCCTGGAGTCCGGGATGTGCACGACCTGCGTAGCCGACGCATGGCGAACCGTACCTTACTCGATATCCATCTACAGGTTGATCCCCATATCAGTGTAACAGAGGGGCATGAAGTTGGTGCCTGGGTAGCGCGCCTGCTGCGAAAACAAAACGACCATATTTCCGATGTCACCTTTCATATCGACCCTGAATATGATGAACATCTTGATGTGACCGATGACATCCACCGGCTGCCCTTGCGACCGGATGCGGTTGCACAGCTGAATGAGCGCTGGCAGGGAGAGCCACTGTTCGAATATCCTCACCATACCGTTCTGCACTATCTTGATCAGGCGATTGATGTTGACTTGTTCTATGCGGCTAAAGATGTACCGGCTGGTCATATTGAGCAGCTACAGGTCGCCTTGACAACTCGAGCCGACGATCTGCCATGGTTGCGACAGGTAAAGGTATGGGTTGGCCAAGCCTGACACCTCCCCCAAAACCATCAACTTGAGAATATCTTCGTTTTGACTGATGAAGATGTCAATGTCTGGCTGCCGCTTCAGTGTTTCGGGGTTCTGCTGCGCGGTGGTATCTTTTTGGGTGCCGGGCTTCGCCCTTTACCGGCAATGCGTTTACCACGGTTTGTTCTTGTCTGTTTGTCCTGCTGAGTTTGTCCCTTGGTGTCGAGGCTGATCTGCAAGGGATGTTTATTGATGCTAATGTCCCTGATTCGTTTAAGCTGAGCCGCGTCGATGGGGGTGAGCAGATCCACCAGGCTGAAGTGCTCAAAAATATTGATTCTACCGATCTGGCGGCTGTCGATGCGCCCTTCGTTGCTCAAAGCACCAACAATGTTTCCTGGTTCAACACCGTGAGTGCGACCAACCTCCAGGCGGTAACAGGTCGCCTGCTCGTTGCCGCTGCGATCCGACATCCTGCGCGGGGGGCGTTGTTCGCTCAGATCTTCTTGAACGAAGTTGTCTTCCTCCATCTGCAGGGGGCGTTCCTTCTGCAGGAGGAACGCCAAGGCTGCAGCGATGCGCCGATGACCGATATCATAATCCGTCTGAATGTCATCAATCAATTCTTCAAAAAACTCAAGATCCTGGGATTCCAAGGTGGCATTGACCTGTTCTTTAAATATGCCGACCCGACGATTGGTAATTTCTTTACGGCTTGGCAAGGCCATGGCCTTGATCGGCTGCCGAGTGGCGCGTTCAATAGAGGCCAGCATCCTTTTTTCACGGGGCGCAACAAACAGAATAGCTTTGCCTTCCCGTCCGGCGCGTCCGGTGCGACCGATGCGGTGAACGTATGCCTCGGTGTCGTGGGGGATATCATAATTGATGACGTGGCTGATGCGCTTGACGTCCAGCCCGCGGGCAGCAACATCGGTGGCAACGACAATATCAAGGCTGCCATCCTTGAGGCGTTCAACGGTTTTCTCGCGCATCACCTGGGTCATATCGCCGTTTAGCGGGGCACTGGAAAAACCGCGCGCTTCGAGTTTTTCCGCAAGTTCCACGGTGGCGATTTTGGTGCGCACAAAGATGATCATACCGTCAATTTCTTCCGCCTCAAGAATGCGGGTAAGGGCATCCAGCTTGTGCAGACCCTTGACCTGCCAATAACGCTGGCTGACCTGCTCAACCGTTGAGGTTTTGGATTTGATCCGAATTTCCACCGGGTCTGTAAGATGACGGCGGGCAATTTTGAGCACTTCCTGCGGCATGGTGGCTGAAAATAGCGCGGTCTGATGTTCGGCAGGGGCGTGGGAAAGGATCTCCTCAACGTCGTCGATAAATCCCATTTTCAGCATTTCGTCAGCTTCGTCGATTACCACGGCGTTCAGTCTGTCGAGTTTAAGGGTTCCCCTGTTCAGGTGATCCTTAATCCTTCCCGGAGTGCCGACCACGACCTGAACACCACGTTGCAATTGGCGCAACTGTTGTACCATGTTTTGGCCACCATACACTGGAAGAACCTGAAACCCCGGCAGATAACGGGCGTAGGTCTGCACTGCCTCGGCCACTTGCAGTGCCAGTTCGCGGGTCGGGGTCAAAATCAGTAGTTGCGGATATTTCAGCTCCGGTTTGATGCGGGTTAATAACGGTAATGAAAAAGCCGCTGTCTTGCCGGTACCGGTCTGAGCCTGACCAAGCAGATCGCGTCCGGCGAGCAAAGGGGGAATGCTCTGTGCCTGAATAGGTGTTGGTGATTCGTAACCGACTTCGTCGATGACTTTAATGATGGCCGGCGCCAGTGCCAATTCGCTGAAAGAAAGTGGTTCGTTGCTGCTCATGATAATCCTGTCCTGAAGAAAGTCGTGTGTAGATGGCAAAGTTTCGAACAATAACCTGTCCGTTGTCTGGACGCCAGTTTTTTATATTGGTTTTAGGTCTGTTGCTGTCGTGGTTGCCACAACAATAACAAGAGCGCCAACAGGGTCAAGTTGGCAAACATTGCGACAATCATGGCCAGGCCGGTGAACAAACCAAAGTAGATGGTTGGGTTGAAGTTGGACAGCGCCAGAATGGAGAAGCCGGTAATGATGGTGATAGAGGTATAATACATAGCGCGACCCACGCTGTCGTGGGTGCGCATGATCGCCTTGAGGGGGTTGTTATCGACACGCAGTTCGTCAATATAGCGATGGACATAATGGATGGTGTCATCGACAGCGATGCCGATGGTGATGGCAGCGATTGTAATCGTCATGATGTCGAGGGGTATCTTCATCAACCCCATCAAGCCCAGCACGGCAGCCGCTGAAATCAAGTTGGGAACAATGGCAATGAGGGCCAGCCGTAATGAGCGGAACTGAATCAGGAACATACCGACAATCACCAGGAACACGACGCCGATGGTCATAATCTGGGATGCGAACAGGCTTTGCAGGACATTATTATAGAGTACGAACATGCCGGTCAGATTGACTTGCTCCGGCTTGAGATCGAACAATTTAACCAGATCCTTTTCGATTTTACCGAGAAGCTCATTGCGCTGCAGGCTTGGGTCGGAGTCGATAATCCGCAGATTAAAACGGATCTGGTTGCCATCGGTAGACATATAGGGGCGAAACAGGCTGTTGTCGATTACTTCCGGGAGCATGCGATGAATCACCGACAGGGCCATATTGTCCAGCGGTTGTCCATCATTGACATGCTGCATCAGGGTAAAGGTGGTTGACATTGACAGCACTTTGCCTGATTCCGGCAGCTGATCGAGATACTCATGAATCGCATGAATGTCACTGATCTGATAACTGTTGAACCAGTAGCTGCTACCGGACAGCCCGGCTTCAACCCTGTCTTCAGCGAAAAAATCGTCGGCGAAGGGGTCATCTTCTGCAAACGCCGCCTCTTGTTCGAGGGCAACAAAAAACTCAGGATCAGCGTCAATGACGACATCGAGGGGGGTGGTGCCACCCAGTTGCCGATCGATCAGTGCCATCCCCTGATAGATTTCCGTTGTCGGCTTAAAATAATCGATAAAGCGGTTTTCAACCGTTAATTGTGCGATGCCATAGAGGCTGACGAGGGAGATCAGGGCAAAGGCTAACAGCGTTGCCCGGCCATGGTGTTCGACCAGATGTCCGCAACCGCGGGTGATATAACCGGTCATGTCAATGCGGGGGGCAAAGGGTTGAGGTTTTTTCAGCAGTACCAGTCCCGCTGGAAAGAGGATCAGACTGATAATCAGGGCAAAGCCGATACCGATAGCCATCATCCAGCCGAAATCAATAATCGGGCGGATGTCACTGGTCAACAGCGAGGCAAATGCAGCGATGGTGGTTAATGCGGTAAAAATGCTTGGCAGCGCCTTGGTGCGAATGGTTTCGCGCACTAATTCAGCATGGCTGGCCTGGGGTTGTTCAGCCAGCAGTTCGTTGTAGCGGACAATCAGGTGGACGCAGAGGGAGAGGGTGATAATCAGCAGCAGGGAGGTGAAATTGGACGAAACCACCGTGACTTTCCAGCCGACCATCCCCAAAAAACCGAACATAAATAATACCGTGCAAAAACAACAGGCCATGGGTAACAAGACCCACTGGGTACGGCGAAAAATCAGCACAAGCATGGAAACCAGAAACACGAGCACAGCAATGCCAAACTTGACCAGATCATTGCGAATAAAATCGATCATGTCGACAACAATCATGGGAATGCCGCCTAAAAACAGCTCGGCCGTATCGCGATGCTCATCCATGATGGCGCGGATGGTGGCGATGTCACGGGCTTCCCGTTCGTTATGGTCACGGCTGATCCGGTCGTAGGTAGCGGTAACCTCCGCCAGTTGTTGCTCTTCATGTGCGGTGATGACCCCATCATCGCGCTTTTCCCGCAGTTCGGTGCGTTGGCGATGCAAAGAGCGCAGCTCTTCATTGGTTGCGAGCATAACCTGTAGAGCAGTGGTGCGCCCGTCAGCACTGACCAATAGATCTTTATAGATGGGACCGGTGGTAAATTCGGCCAGCGCCAGTTCCATGTCGACTCCAGGCGTATCAACCGTGCGGATTTCGCGACTGAGTTCTGCCAGGGTGACGCGGGGACTGTCAATCAATGGCGCATCAAGAATGCTCAGTACCTGTGTAACACGTTCAATGTTCAACAGGTGATCGCGTAGTTTCCGGATGTCAGCGAGGGTATCTGGTGCCAACAGCGCGTCTTTGGGAGAGTAACTGATGATCAGAAAGTCACTGGTGCCGTACTGGGCGTTAATCTGGCGAAAATAGCGCAGGTCTTCGTCATGCTCGAGCATCAGCGAATCGGCTGAAGCGTCGAGATGAAAATCCTTAGCAAAAAAACCGATGGATGCAATCAGCACCAACAACAGGCTCAAGGTGGTTAAGGGGTGTTTTAAAATCAGACGTTCATAGGTAGAAATGATCGTTTGTTTCATTAATTGTCCATCGTTATTGGAGCGGTACGCGTTAAGAACCTGTTATCACTATAGCGTTGATACACTAAAAAGACAAAAGCCCCGACCTGGTGCCGGGGCTTTTGTGACGCTTTTAGTGACTGTTGACTAGAGGCCCAGCTTTTTGAAAAAGTCGTTACCTTTGTCATCTACTAGAATGAAGGCCGGGAAGTCAACGACATCAATCTTCCATACTGCTTCCATTCCCAGTTCGGGGAAATCGATACACTCGACCTTCTTGATGTTCTCTTCCGCAAGAACGGCAGCCGGGCCACCAATGGAGCCAAGATAGAAGCCGCCATGTTTGGCACAAGCGTCCGTAACCTGCTGGCTGCGGTTGCCTTTGGCAATCATTACCATGGAGCCGCCGTTGCTCTGGAGTAAGCCAACATAGCTGTCCATGCGCCCGGCTGTGGTCGGGCCGAAGGAGCCGGAGGCTTTGCCGGATGGGGTTTTTGCCGGGCCGGCATAGTAGATCGGGTGCTGTTTCAGGTAGTCCGGTAGAGGCTTGCCACTATCTAGAATTTCCTTGAACTTTGAGTGGGCAATATCTCGACCTACGACGATTGTTCCATCAAGTAGCAGAGGGGCTCCAACCTCAAGCTTGGAGAGGTCAGCAAGAATCTCCGGCATCGGGCGGTTGAGGTCAATACGGGTTCCCTGACTGGTTTTGCCACGATATTTTTCCGGAATCAGGCGCCCGGGATTACGATCCATTTCTTCAACAAAAAGGCCGTCGCGGGTGATCTTGGCTTTGATGTTACGATCCGCCGAACAGGAAACCGCCATGCCGACGGGGCAGGAGGCGCCATGGCGCGGCAGTCGGATGACGCGCACATCATGAGCGAAATACTTGCCGCCAAATTGGGCACCGATGCCAAGCTCCTGGGCCGCCTTGAGGAGCTTTTCTTCGAGTTCAATGTCACGGAAGGCTTGTCCATGGTCATTGCCGCTGGTCGGGAGACCATCAAGGTAGCGAGCGGTTGCCAGCTTGACAGTTTTCATGCAGGCATCGGCTGAAGTGCCGCCGATAACAAAGGCCAGATGATAGGGCGGACAGGCAGCGGTGCCGATCGTTTTCATCTTCTGGACGAGGAAATTATAGAGGGAATCAGGGTTGAGAAGAGCCTTGGTTTCCTGATAGAGCATGGTTTTGTTGGCCGAGCCACCACCCTTGGCAATAAAAAGAAATTTGTAGGCATCTCCATCCGTAGCGTAAATGTCTATTTGAGCCGGAAGGTTGGTGCCGGTATTTTTTTCCGTATACATATCAAGGGCGACAGTCTGACTGTATCGCAGGTTTTCCTCTGTGTAGGTTTTGAATACTCCAGCAGAAATCAATACGGCGTCGTTGCAGCCGGTCCAGACCTGCTGACCTTTTTTGGCGACAACGGTAGCGGTACCGGTGTCCTGGCAGGTTGGCAGTTCGAACATGGCAGAAATTTCGGCGTTGCGTAAAAAGGCCATCGCTACTCCGCGATCATTATCGCTGGCTTCCGGATCGCTGAGAATTTTCGCAACTTGTTCATTGTGTTCAGGCCGTAGCAGGAAGGAGACATCGCGCATGGCGACATTGGATAGCAGTTTCAGCGCCTCAGGATCAACTTTGATGACCTCTTTGCCGTCAAAATTTGAGACACTGACATATTTTTCAGAACCTTCAATTTTATAATACTTGGTGGTGTCTGTTCCCATCGGCATGGGATCCTGGTAGGTGAACTCCGGCATCTCTCTCGCTCCTTGGTCAGTGTGGATAGGATTATAAGGCCAATGTGGCCGGCAAATTAATGTTACTGACTATAGGTGATTTTTGAACCAGTGTCGACCGTTAAGTACGGCGCCCAGGTGTAAAACAATTGAGAGCATATTCGAGTCATTACAAGGTATGAATACCTGACTGTTTCTCTTGAAAAGAAATTGACAGAAACAGTCAGGTATGATAGTGGTTCGAGTCAGATTGAAGAGTATATGTCAGTATTTGTCCGGTTTTGTGTCTTGCCATCGCGGTGTATTCAGGAGGTTGTTCATGCTCGTTTTTTTAAAAGATGATATCAGGGCAGTTTTTGATCGCGATCCGGCTGTACGTAGTGTTTTTGAAGTGATTTTCTGTTACCCCGGTTTTCATGCCATGCTGTTTTATCGTCTTTCCCACTGGTTGTGGGGCAAGAAACGAACCTTTATGGGACGCTATGTTTCTCACCTTGGGCGCTTTTTCACCGGTATTGAGATCCATCCCGGCGCCAAAATCGGTCGCGGTTTTTTTATTGATCATGGCATGGGGGTTGTGATTGGTGAAACGGCTGAAATCGGTGATAATTGTACCCTTTACCATGGAGTCACCCTGGGAGGGACGTCCTGGGCCAAAGAGAAGCGTCATCCGACCCTGGGCAACAATGTGGTCGTCGGCGCCGGAGCGAAAATTCTTGGACCCTTCAAGGTTGGTGATGATAGCAAGGTTGGTTCCAATTCCGTTGTGGTCAAAGAGGTTCCAGCTATGGCGACGGTGGTTGGCATCCCTGGGCGGGTGGTTCTGTCCGGTGAAAAACGGGTCGGTGTCGATTTACAGCATGGTGAATTACCTGACCCTGTGGCTAAGGCGGTGAGCTGCGTGTTTGATCAGATTCAACGACTCGAGGAGCAAGTGGACAGTTTGCGCCAGGAGCAAGGTAAGCTCAAGACTGAGTTGGCACAGTATCGGGCTGATGAGGAGGACACGGTTTCATGAGATTGTCAACCAAAGCTCAGTATGCAGTACGTGCTCTGGTGAGTTTGAATCTGACCAGTGATGGCCATCCGGTGACCATCAAGGATATCTCTGCGCGCGAAAATATTTCACTGAATTATCTGGAACAGCTTTTTGTCAAGCTTAGACGTGGAGATATTGTCAAAAGTGTCCGGGGTCCCGGTGGTGGTTATCTGCTGGCGCGCGCAGCCAATCAGATAAGCGTGGACCAGATTGTTGATACGGTTGAGGAAATTCTCGTGCCGGTGTCCTGTATGAACGATGACGGCAGCTGTGGTTGCGATCTGGAATGTGCGACCCAGTCGGTATGGCAGGGTCTCGGCAATCAGATTCGAAATTTCCTTGCCTCCTTGACCCTGGAAGATCTGACCACAGATGCCCGTCGTCGTCTCGACCAACAGAGCCGTGAGAAGGCTTCCCTTTAATTTTAAATTTTCTTATTTTCGTAACCCGGAGGATTTTTGTGAAGCAGATTTATCTCGATAACAATGCAACAACAGCGGTCAAGCCGGAAGTTCTGGAGGCTATGCTTCCTTATTTTCGTGAGCAGTTTGGCAACCCTTCCAGTGTTCATTGGGCCGGCCGCATGGTCAGTGGTGCCATTGAAAAGGCCCGCGAACAGGTGGCGGAACTGCTGAATTGTTCCCCGGCTGAAATCATTTTTGTTTCTTGCGGCAGTGAAGGCGATAATTTTGCTATTAAAGGGACTGCCGAAGCGTTGCGGCACAAGGGGAATCATATTATCACCACAACGGTGGAACATCCTGCCGTATTGGAAACCTGTGAGTATCTTGAAAAAAATGGCTTTGAGGTGACTTATCTACCGGTCGATAAAGACGGCATGCTTGATCTGGCTGAACTGGAAGCCGCTATTACCGACAAGACGGTTCTCATTTCGGTCATGTGGGCCAACAACGAAACCGGTAATCTTTTCCCCATTCACGCCATTGGTGAGATTGCCAGTCGCCATAAGGTGCGCTTTCACACTGATGCGGTTCAGGCCATCGGCAAGGTGCCGGTTGATGTGAAAGCTGCCAAAGTTGATATGCTGGTATTGTCAGGCCATAAAATTGGTGCGCCCAAGGGGATTGGTGCTCTTTATTTGCGTCGCGGTACGCGCATGACGCGTTTTATGCACGGTGGTCATCAGGAACGCAATCGTCGCGCCGGAACCCATAATGTTGCCGGTATTGTCGGTCTCGGAGTGGCTTGTGAACTGGCTCGTCTTCATCAGGAAAAAGATTATGTCTCTGTTCGTCGCCTGCGCGATAAGCTTGAGCGGGGGATTCTCAGTACGGTTCCCGACGTTAAACTCAATGGCCATCCAGACCCTGATCTGCGCCTGCCCAACACCCTTAATGTCAGTTTTAATTTCATCGAAGGGGAATCGTTGTTGTTGTTTTTTGATATGAAAGGGATTGCCGCTTCCTCTGGTTCTGCCTGTACGTCCGGTTCGTTGGAACCCTCCCACGTGATGCAGGCCATGGGGGTGGATATTGTTCTTGCTCACTCTAGTGTTCGGTTCAGTTTAAGTGCAGAAAATACCGAGGACGAGATTGATTATATTCTCGCCGAGCTTCCCCCGATTGTTCAGCGCTTGCGTGATATGAGCCCACTTTACCAACGTGAAGAACCGACCCCGCTGCACTGTGATGAGTGCCGGATGGTACATAAAGCCAGCTGATAAGGGATGTCAACCCATTGTTTATAAATATCTGATTATATAGGAGATAAAGGGATGTACACAGAAAAAGTCATGGATCATTTCAGCAACCCACGCAATGTTGGAGAGATCGAAAACGCTAACGGGGTCGGTGAAGTTGGCAATGCCTCTTGTGGCGATATCATGAAGATCTATCTGCAGGTTGAAGGTGACATCATTAAGGATGTCAAATTCAAGACCTTTGGTTGCGGAGCGGCCATAGCCACCTCCTCTATGGTAACGGAGCTCGCCATCGGCAAAACCCTCGACGAGGCATTGGTGTTGACCAATCAAGCTGTTGCTGAAGCCCTTGACGGTCTGCCTCCGGCCAAAATGCACTGTTCCAATCTAGCCGCCGATGCCTTGCATGAAGCGATCAAGGATTACAAGGCCAAAAATTCCTGATTTGTCAGTGTTCCTGCAAACAATTAGTGCAAGGGGCTCCGCTTATGCCGGGGCCTTTTGTCTGAGGTGGGTGTGAAAAAACGTGTTGTAGTCGCCATGAGTGGTGGTGTCGATTCCTCAGTAACAGCTGCACTGCTGAAAGAACAGGGGTATGAGGTTGTCGGTATGACCATGCAGATCTGGGATTATTCTCTGTATACTGATCAACATGGTGAAACCTTCGGCAGTTGCTGTTCTCTTGATGATGTCTACGATGCCAGACGCGTCGCCGAGCAGCTTGATATTCCCTTTTATGTTATCAATTTTGAAAAACAATTTAAGCAGCAGGTGATTGATCGTTTTTGTGATGACTATCTTGCCGGCTTGACCCCCAATCCCTGTGTTCTATGCAATCAGGTGCTCAAATTTGAGTTGTTGATGCGTAAGGCGCGTGAACTCGAAGCGGACTTTCTGGCGACTGGACACTATGCGCAGATTATTGCCGGCGCTGATGGTAGCTACGCTCTGCACAAAGGGATCGATGGCGACAAGGATCAGAGTTACTTCCTTTTTACTCTGACCAGGGAGCAGATGGCGCAAGTGCGTTTTCCTTTAGGTGGTATGACCAAGGAAGAGGTGAGGGGACATGCGGCGCGCTTTAATCTGCGTGTCGCCGAAAAGGCTGAAAGTCAGGATATCTGTTTTGTCCCCGATGGTGATTATGTACGTTTTTTGGAGGAAGAGCGGCAACTTGATGATTGCGCCGGCCCGATTGTCCATATCAGGGGGCAGGTGCTTGGGCAACATCAGGGCTACTACCGTTATACGGTTGGTCAGCGCAAAGGTTTAGGTGTCGGCTGGAGTGAGCCCCTTTACGTGATCCGTATCGATGCTGCTAACAAGACGGTTTTCGTCGGTGAAAAACAGCACCTGCTGTGTCAGGAAATGCTTGTTGGCAGCTGTCTGTGGAGCATTGAACCACCACAACAACCTTTTGTGGTCGACTGTCGGATCCGCTATCGTCAGCACGAACAACCGGCGCAGGTTGTTCCTCTGGTTGATGGGCGCATTAAAGTGATTTTTTTGACTCCCCAGGCCGGGGTGACACCGGGACAGGCAGCCGTGTTCTATCGGGGGGATCGCGTACTGGGGGGGGGATGGATACAGTAACCAGGTCAGTGGCGATAGTCACCCTCGGTTGTAAGACTAACCAGTTTGAATCAGCGGCTATGCTTGAACAATTGACCGGCAACGGTTATCACCAGGTAGATCTCGACGCTGGAGCTGATCTGGTGATCGTCAATACCTGTACGGTGACGGCGGCCACTGATTCCCAGTCGCGTAATATCATCCGCCGCGTGCAGCGTTCTAACCCGTCAGCGCAGATTGTTGTCACCGGTTGTTACGCCCAGATTAATCCCGACGAGTTACAAAAACTCCCCGGTGTAAATCTGATTATCGGTAATGAAGAGAAAAAGGAATTGATGCGTCTGCTGGCGCATACACAACAGAACGATCGAAGCAAAACCACCACGCTGGTGACTGATATTCGTGCCGTCCAATACTGTGCCCCCCTTGATCTTCATACCTTCGCCCAGCGCAGCCGCGCCTTTGTCCAGATCCAGAACGGCTGTGATGCCTTCTGTTCCTACTGCATCATCCCCTATGCCCGCGGTGCCAGTCGTTCGGTTCCGGTTGAGCAGGTTGTAGCCCAGATCAAGCGTCTGGAGGCGAACGGTTATCGTGAAATTGTACTGACCGGTATCCACATTGGTGGTTATGGCCGGGATTTTGTGGATGGTACCAGTTTGCTGACCCTATTGCAGGCGATAGCGGCCAGTGAGTATACCGGTCGCGTGCGCTTAGGCTCGATTGAGCCGACGGAGCTGTCCCTTGATCTGCGCGATTATCTCGATCAGGCTGCGTGGGTTTGTCCTCATCTGCACATTCCCCTGCAGGCCGGTGATGACGAGATTCTGCGACGAATGAATCGCCACTACGATACTGCTTTTTTTATCGATCTGCTGGCTGATCTGCAGCGGCGCAATCCCGCTATGGCGATTGGGCTTGATGTGATTTGCGGGTTTCCCGGTGAGTCGGAGGAGCACTTTGCCCGGACTTTTGAACTGTTACAGCACCTGTCTTTCAGTCATCTTCATGTTTTTCCCTTCAGTCGCAGACCCGGTACCCCGGCGGAGACCATGCCCGATCATGTCGCTCCAGCGCTGATAAAAGAGCGTGCCGCCAGATTGCGCGTGTTGGGAAAAGAAAAATTGCAGCAGTTCAGCCGTCGTTTTGTCGGCACGGAATTGCTAATGCTGGTCGAAGGGGGGGTCAGTAACGGTAGGCGCAAAGGGTTATCGGAGAACTATCTGACCTTGTTGATCGATCAGCACCAGGCACAACCGGGGGAACTTTGCCTGGTGCGGGTAACTGATCAGCTGGCTGATGAGCTGAAAGTCGAGCGCCTTGACTGATCAGTATAGTTCTGAACGGTAAGAACAGTTTGCCGGTAACCAGTGAAGGGTGTCGATATTTTCTGGTGTCAGTTGAACACAGTCGTCTTCCAGTTCCTGGCGTTGATGATAAACGCGGCAGGTACGCTCATGAATGTCGAGGAAACGGCAGGGCTCCGGTGTGGTGTGAACACAGCCGTAACGATCGATGGTTTTTTCGAAACAACATTCGCCACAGCGACGACACCGACCTTCCCATTCCTGCAATTTTTTTGGATCAGGCACACTCACTATAGCCGCAGGCGTGGCAAACACAGCAACCCCCCTCATGCTCCACCGGGCCACCACAGTCGGGACAGGCACCGCCATTGTTGCTGAACGCGGCGACGGTTTCTTCAGCGTCGATCATATGCAGCTGGATCGCCTTGGCAACGGCGTCGGCACAAGAGGTAATGCGGTTATTGCCGAAGCCGCTCGGCTTATGACAAGTGATACCGATCAGTTGTTTGACGCTCTGACGTGCCTGCACACCGCTACGCCAGGCCAGGGATACCAGCCGGCCGATCGCTTCACACTGTGAGGCCGCACAGCCCCCCGCCTTGCCCATAGTGGTAAAGAGCTCAAAAAGTCCTTTTTCATCCTGGTTGATGGTGATGTAGAGCGGCCCGCAACCGGTTTCCATCTGATAGGTAGCGCCGGTCAGGGCGCGTGGGCGTTCACGTTTACGCAACCCCTTGCGGGTCTCCATCGGGACATCCTCTTCCGTTTTTCCTTCTGCCTTACCGGCAACCGAGAGGACCTGCATGGAGCGTGACCCATCGCGATAGATGGTCACCCCTTTACACCCCTGCTGGTAGGCGAGACGGTAGACGGTAGAGACATCTTCACGGGTGGCGCTGTGACAAAAATTGACGGTTTTGGAGACGGCATTATCGGTAAATTTCTGGAACGCTGCCTGCATCATCACATGATCGGTCGGGGTAATGTCGTGGGCGGTGACAAAAATCTTGCGGATATCGTCGGGGATCGCTTTAACATCCTGCACGGAACCTTTTTCAGCGATTTCCTGCATCAGCTCTTCCGAGTAAAAGCCGCGCTCGCGAGCAATACGGGCAAATACCGGATGGACTTCAATCAGTTTATTGTTGTCCATGACCTGGCGCACATAGGAAACGGCGAACAAGGGTTCAACACCGCTGGAACAGTTGGCGATAATTGAAATGGTGCCGGTGGGAGCAATGGTGGTGCAGGTGGCATTGCGCATGGCGCGGCCTTCGGGATGGTCAAAAATACTCCCCGGGAAGTTGGGGAAGGAACCGCGTTCGGCCGCCAACTGTGCTGATTGTTCGTGAGCGGCGTCATTGATAAAGCGCATCACCGTTTCAGCCAGGGCCACCGCTTCGGAGCTGTTGTAGGGGATTTTGAGCAGAATCAGCAGGTCAGCCCAGCCCATGACACCGAGGCCAATCTTACGGTTGGCGCGGGTCATCTGATCGATTTCCGGTAGCGGGTAGTTGTTGGCTTCGATGACGTTGTCAAGGAAGCGGGTAGCCAGATCCACGGTTTTTTTCAGTTTGTCCCAATCGATCTGCTCGTTGCTGATCATCCGCGCCAGGTTAATCGAGCCCAGATTGCACGACTCGTAGGGGAGTAGAGGCTGTTCACCACAGGGGTTGGTGCTTTCGATTTCGCCTACCAGTGGGGTGGGGTTGTCACGGTTCAGCCGGTCGAGGAAAACAATACCGGGTTCGCCATTGTTCCAGGCCATATCGACAATCTGGGTAAACACTTTGGTGGCATTCAGGAGTTTGACCTGTGCGCCGGTACGCGGGTTGATCAGGGGGTAGTCATCTCCTGCTTCCACTGCGTGCATAAAGGCTTCAGTAACGCCGACGGAGATGTTGAAGTTGGTCAACACCGTCGGATCTCGTTTGGCCATGATAAAGTCCATGATGTCGGGATGATCAACCCGCAGGATGGCCATATTGGCACCGCGGCGGGTGCCGCCTTGTTTAATGGTTTCCGTCGCGGCATCAAACACCTGCATGAAAGAGATAGGGCCCGAGGACACGCCGCTGGTCGATTGCACCTCATCGTTGGCTGGACGAATGCGGGTAAAGGAAAAACCGGTGCCGCCGCCACTTTTGTGAATCAGTGCAGTGTGCTTGATGGCATCGAAAATACTTTCCATCGAATCGCCGATGGGCAGAACAAAGCAGGCTGACAATTGCCCCAGAGGGCGTCCGGCGTTCATCAAGGTTGGTGAGTTGGGCAAAAAGTTGAGCTGAGACATCATTTCATAGCAAGATGCTTCAAACTGTTCACGCCGGTTGGTATCTTTTTCAACCCCGGCAATAGTACGAGCAACACGACGGAATAGTTCCTCGGTATTCTCCAGCGTATTGCCGTTAGCATCGCGGATGAAATAGCGCTTACGTAAAACGGTAAGGGCGTTACTGGACAGATTGAGGGTGTTTTCCGCTTGATTTTCGGTCATTTTCCGGTCCTTCTGGTCTGGATAGGCAGTTTGTGGATAAATCAGTTTGGCACTACATATATGAATTTTTGAGACTCTAACGACTATATATTGTGGTTTCAAGTTCTTTTTTATTTGTTTATTATAACCCTGCCGGTGAAAACGGTTACTCATGGGCTTGGTTACTCTGGCAGCAAGAATCGGCTATAATCACCAATGTTGTTTGATCGTGATTTTGACAGTGTGAGATTGTCTTGTAGCCATCCCAAAATTTAAGTATTGTTCGAAACTTGACGTTGCTTTGCCATGCTGCAGCTAGCGGCACCAAAAGGATCAATAGCGCCCATGAAGCGGCTTTATCTGGACAACGCTGCGACCAGCCATCCTAAACCGGAAGCCGTGTATCTAGCGGTTGATGACGCTCTGCGTGGTGGTGGAAGTGCCGGGCGCGGCAGTCATCAACAGGGGATTGCCGCTGATCGTGAGGTGTTTGCCACGCGTGAGCTTTTGGCCCGGCTGTTTGGGGTTGCCTCGTCAGAACGCTTTATCTTTTGCGCTAATGCCACCCAAGCCTTAAATTTAGCTATTTTCGGTCTCTTAAATAACGGTGATCGGGTGGTTACCACCAGTATGGAACACAATGCCGTTTCCCGGCCGTTACGTGCACTACAGGATCAGGGTGTCGAAATCGTCAAGGTGCCTGCCGATCCGTATACCGGGGTGGTAGCAACAGCGGATATTCAGTCTGCCTGTCTCGCGGCGCCGACCCGCCTGTTGGTGATTAATCATGTTTCCAATGTGTTCGGTTCTCTACAGCCATTGGATGGCCTGGGACGCTGGTGTCGTCAACAAGGCATTGTTTTGCTGGTTGATGGCTCCCAGTCTGCCGGTCAGCTACCAATCAATCTCGATGAATTAGCGATTGATCTGTTCGCTGCTCCCGGCCATAAAGGGCTATTGGGACCACAGGGCACCGGTTTTTTATATGTGCATGAGGGAATTGCATTGCGCCCTTTGATCTATGGTGGTACCGGTGCCAATTCGCATTCCTCCCGGCAACCGGAAATACTCCCCGAGCGCTTTGAAAGCGGTACGTTCAATATTCCTGGTCTGACCGGTCTGGGTGCTGCCTTAAATTTTTTGCTGGAAACTGGTGTTGAGCAGATTCACCAACGCGAAACACAGCTTGTGCAACAACTGATCAGTGGACTGTCACAGATTCATGGTGTTCAGCTTTACGGCCCACCTGCAGGGCAAATCCGTGGTTCAGCCGTATCTTTTGCCATCAGGGATATTGACCCGGCTACCGTTGGGTTCCTTCTTGATCAGCGTGGCATTGCAGTGCGTACCGGATTGCACTGTTCACCCGATAGCCATCGTAGCTGTGGAACCTTTCCCGCTGGAACCATCCGCGTGAGCCCCGGTTTTTTTACTACAGCAGCACAAATTGACTATTTTATCGAACAGGTTGACAGTTTGAAGTCGATTTTATGAACTGGACTGTTGGAGTCCTGACCTCAGGGAGAGATATGTAATGAAACACTATATTCTGGATACCAATGTTGTCCTTCACGATCCCCAGGCAATTTTTAAGTTTGATGACAATGTTGTCGTGCTTCCTTTGACGGTGATAGAGGAAATTGATCGCTTCAAAAAAGATCAGAGTGAGACGGGGCGAAACGCTCGCCATATATCCCGGATGATCGATGGTTTCCGCTCCCGCGGTAAGCTGGTTGAAGGTGTCGGTCTGGATAACGGTGGCATCCTGAAGGTTGCTATCTATAGTCAGGAGTTCATGCTGAAGCTACCACCGGAGTTACGCGTTGATCGCGGTGATAACCGGATTCTGGCCATAGCGAAGGATCTCATGGAGTCTTTGCCTGATGGTAGAGTGACCCTTGTCTCCAAAGATATCAACCTGCGGATTAAGGCCGATACCATGGGGTTGCGGGCGGAGGATTTTTGGAATGACAAGGTGCCGGTGGATGAACTCTATACAGGTACGGTGGAACAGCTTGTCAGTAAAGAACTGGTTGATCAGTTTTATGAGCAAGGTTCTATTGCTGTTGCTGTGGATCTTTATGCCAATCAGGGGGTGACCCTGGTCGATGAAACCAACCCCTCTCACACTGCTCTCGGACGTTATATTGCGGCTCAGCAGAAAATCGTTCCCTTGATCAAGGTTCCTAAAGAGGGAGTGTGGGGTATCCATCCGCGCAACCGTGAACAGCAGTTTGCTTTTGACCTGCTGCTGAATGACGATGTTCAGCTGGTTTCCCTGGTCGGTAAGGCCGGCACCGGCAAGACTCTGCTGGCGATTGCTGCCGGCCTGCTTAAATCGGCAGACGAGGGAACCTATAACCGTCTGCTGATTTCGCGGCCGGTCTTCCCTATGGGGCGCGATCTCGGTTTTTTGCCGGGTGATATTGAGGAAAAACTGGCACCCTGGATGCAACCGATTTTCGATAATGTTGAACTGTTATTGTCGTCTCAGGATGAGGGCGGTAAGCGCAAACGCGGCTATCGGGAGTTGATCGATCTTGGTTTGATGGAGATCGAGCCTCTAACCTACATCCGTGGACGTTCCATCCCCAAACAATATCTGATCGTCGATGAGGCACAGAACCTGACCCCTCATGAAATCAAAACGATTATCAGTCGCGCCGGTGAGGGAACAAAAATCGTCTTGACCGGTGACCCCTATCAGATCGATAACCCTTATGTGGATTCTGCCAGCAACGGGCTTTCCTTTTCGGTAGAGCGTCTCAAAGGTCAGGAACTTGTCGGCCACGTGACCTTGACCAAAGGGGAACGCTCGGCGTTGGCCGAGGTAGCTGCGAATTTGTTATGATTTATAAGGTTCTGTAATGTTACTGCTGGCTCTGGAAAGTTCCTGCGATGAGACCGCCGCTGCTATTGTTCGTAATGGCCGTGAGATCCTGTCGAATATTATTTCGTCACAAATCGATCTTCATTCAATTTATGGTGGGGTGGTGCCGGAGCTGGCATCGCGCCGCCATCTGGAAGTGATTAATCCGCTGGTTGACGAAGCGCTGCAATGTGCTGGAGTAGCGGCTGGTGATCTTGAAGGGGTGGCCGTAACCAGTGGCCCCGGGTTGACCGGTGCTCTGCTGGTCGGCGTGTCATTTGCCAAAGCCTTTGCTTACGCCCTGAACATCCCGTTTATCGGGGTTCATCATATCGAAGCACATATCCAGGCGATTCATCTTGAGCAGAAGGTCGTTTATCCGTTTCTCGGTGCAGCGGTTTCCGGTGGTCATACCCACCTGTATCGCGTTGATGGTATCGGCTCTTACCATTTGCTCGGACGCACTATTGATGACGCTGCCGGTGAAGCCTTTGATAAGGTAGCTAAAATGCTCGGGCTTGGTTATCCCGGTGGGCCGATTGTTGATAAGCTGGCTGCCAGGTACGATAGTGGTGATATTAAATTTCCGCGTCCCCTGCTCAATCGCGCCAATCACGATTTCAGTTTTTCCGGTTTGAAAACCGCTGTTCTCCAGCATATCCAGGGGTTACAATCGCCTTTAAGTGAAGAGCAGATCGGACAAATTGCCAGTGCCTTTCAACAAGCTGCGGTCGATGTGCTCACCATCAAGATTTTACGTGCGGCACAGCAGGAAGGACTGGAGCGGATTGTTGTTGCCGGTGGGGTTGCCTGTAATTCGGGGTTGCGTCAGCGTTTTGCCGATTTGGTTGCCGGGACTGCGGTGCGAGTATATTTCCCCAAGCCCTTGTTATGCGCTGATAACGCGGCGATGATTGCTGTTGCTGCCGACTATTATTTAAGTCATGGCAAAAGATCCGGCTTTGACCTGAATGCCGTCTCAAGTTGGCCGCTGGAGCAGGTATCCCTTTGAACGATCCTTCCGACAATCGCTGGCAGCGTTTCGGTTTTTTTCGCCAGTTCAAACTTCATCTGATTCGTCTGGCACGCATCAAATCTTCTCCTGATGCCGTTGCCCGAGGGATGTCCCTTGGTGTTTTTATCGGATTTACGCCGTTTTTCGGTTTTCACATCCTGATTGCCCTGCTTTTTGCCTTTATTCTGCGTCAGAATAAGATTGCGACCTTCGTTGGGGTCTGGGTTACTAACCCGGTTACTGCACCATTTATTTACGCCCTTGAATATGAAACAGGTCGAATGTTGCTTGGTATGCCGCCTATTGGTATGGCTGTGTTCAGTCGCGAATTAACCTGGAATACCGCGGTGCAGCTGGGTTTGCCGTTGGGTCTTGGTTCTGTTGTCCTTGGACTGCCGTTGGCAATGATCAGTTATGCGTTAACCCTGCGTTTTATCCCCTGGTTGCGCCAATATCGGATACCGCGCTGGCCAAAACCATTGCGCAAGCTGTTACCCGGCGACAACAAGAACGAGAAACCATGATTTATCAGACGAAAAAACGTTTCGGCCAGCATTTTCTCCATGATCCAGTAGTGATTGACAAAATTATTTGCGCTGCCCGCCTCGAATCACATCAGCGTGTTGTCGAAATCGGCCCCGGCTTGGGTGTGCTTACTGACCAACTGCTTAAGAAAGCAGGTCGGGTTGAGGTAATGGAAATCGACCGCGACCTGATCGCGTTGCTGCACCAACGTCAGGAGAATCATCTGATTATCCATGAAGGTGACGTTCTTAAGCTGTCATGGTCTGACCTGCTGACGGACCCTCCCTACTCCCTGGTTGCTAACCTGCCTTATAATATCTCCAGCCAAATTCTGTTTAAATTGCTGGATCATCGGCCCCTATTTGCCCGGATGGTGCTGATGTTTCAACGCGAAGTTGGCGAGCGTCTGATGGCTCAGCCTGGCACTAAAGATTATGGTATTCTGTCGGTACTGTGCCAACTCTGGTATGATATCAATAAGGTGGTGCTGGTTAAACCCGGAGCTTTTAATCCCCCTCCCAAGGTTGATTCCCTGGTGCTCTCGTTTCTTCCTCTGGCACAGCCGCGCGTTGATCCGGTTGACGAAGTCCTGTTTAAAAAACTGGTGAAGGGGGCTTTTACCCAGCGGCGTAAAACATTGCGCAACAGTTTGCTGGCCAGCGGGTTCAAAGCCGCAGATATCGATGTCGCTTTGGCTCTCGCGGTTGTTGATCCCGGTTGTCGCGGCGAAACCCTGAGCCTGCCGCAGTTTTCGGCCATGGCTAAAGCTTTTCTTGCTATAATGGTAGCTGAATAAAAGCTCGCAGTTCCTTGCGCATCGCCGGTAGCTACTTTATATTTCATGGGTGCCAACGGTTAAGTCGGCAGTGAATACTGTTCTAATCACCAACAAAGGAGTCGGTAATGAAGGTAACGGTTCTCAGTAGCGGATCCACCACAGAAAATGAACAGCTGTTTGAACCGGAGGCGATAAAAAAAGAATTACGACGACAGGGGCAAAAGACCCACCTCGATACCTTTGTTGCTCTGTCTGACGTATTGCGCAGTGAGATTCCTGAGCGTTTATTGACACAATTGAGCTTCGCCGAACTGACCCAGCAGTTGATTCAGGCCGGAAACTTTCTTTTCGAACAGGAGCGGGAGGTCAGGGTTAAACTGATTCCCCTCAAAGACTCCGGGCACTATCGCCTGTTTACCAACTCTCCCGATGCCAATCATATTTTTTCTACCCTGCAGGAATACCTGCACCGCAGGGCTTTGCAATTTCATGTGGTCTGTCATCCAATAATCTCTGTAGCAAGAACAAATGGAAAAATTGAAAGCCTTACTCATGCCTCCGATGAACTGCCACGTGAATCCTTTGTCTGGATGGAGCTTGAGCGGTTTGCTGAAGGACAGGTTGATGAGCTGGAATCAGCACTGCAAACAATTATTTCAGCTGCGCTGACCATCTATCGTGACCGTCCAGCCATGCTTGAAAACTTCGATGAACTTTTGCAACTTAAGGAATTTGCCAATCATCAGGCCCTTTTTGAATGGTTGCAACAGGATAATTTCATCCCCGTTGCCACACGCAGCTTCACTTATGTTTCCGGTGACGATATCAGTGGCTTCAAAGAAGAAAAAAACAAAGCCCTGGGGTTGAAAGAATTCTATCTTGAGCCCTTCCATAAGGCCGACAAGCCGTTCACTCTGAATGTGGAAAAGGTTTTTACACTGCTTGGTCATGGAAAAATTGTTGATGTTGAGCGAACCGAATTTCGCTGTCCCTTGCACCGTTTTGAGCGCCTGACCTATCTGGGATTCCGTGAGAAAATCAAGGGCGGGTTTCGTGAATATTGCTTTTTTGGCTTTTATACCCAGAAAAGTATTGATGAAAACAGTTTTATGATTCCAGCATTGCGCCTGCGAATCGAGAGGGCACAGCAGCAGCTGAACATCGTGCGCGACAGTCACAACTATCGCAAGACGGTTCAGATCATCAACAGCTTCCCCAAAATTGAAATGTTTTTGATGGAAGAGGATGAACTGCGGCGTATGCTGCGCTCTTTTATTCAGATGCATCGCCAGGCCGGTGTTAAGGTTGTTGTTGCTCCAACTACGGCGGAGCAGGGTCTGACTCTGTTGTTGATTATGCCCAGTGAATATTATCTGCCTGAACATATCGAACGGCTTGAGGCTTACTTGCGCCGTTATTTCAAGGCGGTCAGCGTGGATATTCGTCTGATTCATGCCGCCTCTGATTATTTGACCCTCCACGTCAATTTACAGCTGCGCCAGAAAGAGGTTCAGGTCGATTTGCTGAAACTGGAACAAGGATTGACTCGTTTAACCATGCCGTGGAAGCTCCGTTTTCGCACCCTGCTGGAAAAAAACTTCAGCAGCGAATCCTTTGCTACCTGGGACACCTACATCAGGGCATTTGACAAAGATTATCGTGCGCGTAATGAGCCGCGCTTTGCTATCAGGGATCTGCGTAACATCGAAAAACTTCTCCATTTTCAGCAGGATGTTTTCGATTTGTGGGGGCCGTTCCATGATCAGCGTGATTATTTTCGCTTACAGTATTACAGTTTGAACCGATGTTACCTGAACGATCTGATGCCATATCTGCAGAATCTCGATTTGTATGTACTGCATCAAGTCGATTCTGATCTGATGATCAACGATCAGCCGGTTTACATTAAAAGCTTTTCCGTGCGGGCAGATACCGTCAAAAGTTTGCCCATGGCACAGGTAAAAAAACAGCTGATCGAAACCCTGTGTGCGTTGAACAATAACGAAGTAGAGAATGATTATCTGCACAAGTTGTTACTGCCAACCGGGCTCTCATGGCGTCAGATCGATGTCTTCCGTGCCTATCGAAATTATTATCTGCAACTGGGAAGTCCTTTCTCCAAAAAAAGGGTAGCGGAAACCCTGACCAATAATATTGCTGCAGCGCAGCTGTTGTATCGGTATTTTGAAGGACGGTTCAAACCGGCACCTGAGTGGGAAGATCCGATGGTGCGTGAACTTGAGGTGCTTTCTCCGGTGCGGCAGGAACTGGTCAATGTCTTGGAGGATGTTACCAATCCTAATGAGGACAAAATCCTGCGCACCCTGTTTAATCTGATTGACTCTACCATCCGCACCAACTTTTTTGTGCGCTGTGACAAGGATGACTACTTTATCTCCTTGAAAGTCAGCTCGCTGGGTGTCATTGATATGCCGGCACCGCGACCGCTCTATGAGGTTTATGTCCATTCAGCACAGATAGAAGGGGTACATCTGCGCGGCGGCAAGGTGGCCCGTGGCGGTATCCGCTGGTCCGATCGACCTGATGATTTCAGAACTGAGGTATTGGGACTGGTCAAGGCGCAGATGACCAAGAATGCGGTCATTGTGCCGGAAGGCTCCAAGGGGGGATTTGTTACCAAACGCATCAGTAATGATCGCGACCAGCAAGGGCAGATTGTCAAAGAAGCCTATCAGACTTTCATGCGTGGGTTGCTCGATATCACTGATAACCGTGTTGGTAAGGAGATTGTCAGTCCCAGCGGGGTGATCGCCTATGATGATTATGACCCCTATCTGGTGGTGGCAGCCGACAAAGGGACAGCGCATCTGTCTGATGTTGCTAATGCAATCAGCGAGTCCTATAACTTCTGGCTCGGTGACGCCTTCGCCAGTGGTGGCTCCCACGGTTATGACCATAAAAAACTGGGCATCACCGCCCGTGGTGCCTGGGAGAGCGTCAAACGCCTGTTCCGGGAGATGGGGCACGATATCCAGACTGAGCCCTTTACCGTGGTCGGTATCGGTGACATGAGTGGCGACGTCTTTGGTAACGGCATGCTGTTATCGAATAAAATTCGTTTGCTTGCGGCCTTTGATCACCGCCATGTTTTCCTTGATCCCGATCCCGATCCGGAAATTTCCTGGAATGAGCGTCAGCGTCTGTTTAATCTGCCGCGTTCAACCTGGGAAGACTACAGCAGTAACCTTATTTCTGCCGGCGGCGGTATTTACTCGCGTCAACTTAAAGAGATTCCCTTGAGCCCGCAGGTAGCCAAATGGCTTGGTGTGCGCCAGAGCAGTATTGACGTGCCCGGATTGCTCAAACTGTTGTTGACGGCACCGGTAGATTTGTTGTGGAACGGTGGTATTGGTACATATATCAAAGCCTCAAGTCAGAATCATGAAGAAGCAGGGGATCGGGTCAATGACGGGTTGCGTGCTGATGGTCTTGAGATCCGGGCCAGGGTGATAGGTGAGGGGGGCAACCTTGGGTTGACCCAGGCCGGGCGGATCGAGTTTGCTCTTAATGGCGGTCGGGTGAATACTGATGCTATCGACAACTCTGGTGGTGTTGACAGCTCTGATCACGAGGTCAACCTGAAGATCATGTTGCGTCTGTTGCGTCAGGAAAAGAAAGTTAAATCCCTTAAGGCGGGGTATGCTTTGCTGGAAGAGATTGAAGAGATTGTTTGCCAGGATGTTCTTGCCAACAACTATACCCAGACACTGTCTATCTCTCTAGATGAGATGCGCATTGAAAAAGATGTTGAACCGCACCTCGAATTGATCGATCGTTTAAGCCGTGCGGGCCTACTCGATCGCCGTGGCGAAGGATTACCAAGCCGTAAAGATGTCGCATTGCGGCAACCTAACCGGTTGACTCGCCCGGAGCTGGCAGTTCTGTTGGCCTACAGCAAGATGTTCCTGTACCGCGGCCTGCTCGACGCAGAATTGCCGGACAATAAGGTAATAAAGCAGCTGCTGTATGATTATTTTCCGGGGGTTATTGGTGAGCGTTATGCTGACCAGCTGCCGCGTCATCCGCTGGCACGTGAAATTACTGCTACCATGCTGACCAACCGCGTGGTCGATCAGGCCGGCAGCGCTTTTTTGCAGACGGCCAGCCGTTTGACCGGGCGATCGCAAGTCAGTGTCGCCAATGCATATTTGATTTTTGATAGTCTGCTCAGTGGTAATGATTTGCGTCGGGCGATTTATGCTCTGGATAATCAGATGCCGGCAGCGCGTCAATATGAGCTGCTGCTGAGTCTGGAAAATATTCTGGCAACTTTCAGTGTTTTTGCCCTTGGCAATGGTATGGCCATCCCATCGACTACCGCCGATCTCGAACGGATCAGCACCCAGTTGCATGACTACGCTGGTTTGTTGCCTAAGGTTCTGCCG
The DNA here is from genome assembly GCA_018399135.1 of Deltaproteobacteria bacterium. Lineage (GTDB taxonomy): Bacteria > Desulfobacterota > Desulfuromonadia > Desulfuromonadales > Geopsychrobacteraceae > Pelovirga. Next base: position 49,468 of record JAGYPB010000009.1, read on the forward strand.
GCCAATGTCTGGCAGGAATGTCGGCAACGTAAAAGCACGCTACAGAATGAAGGATTTACTCCCGACATTGCCTACAAAATTTCAGTGCTCGATAATCTGGTCGATTTTCTGCCGCTTTTGTGTATGGTTGACAGCTCCGGTCAGAGCCTTGAAACCCTGGCTCAGATCAAGGTTCTGGTCGATCAGCAGGTCAAGATAGATGTGCTGATGGAGCAACTGGCAAAAGTGCCGGTGCGTGACACCTGGGATCGTCAGGCCCGCGAGTCTTTGATCAGCAGTCTTCATGCCGTCAATGTTAAGCTGGTCTATCAAGTGGCGACGGAATCGGCAGAGCGCCCGGAAGCTTTTTTCAGCCAACGGCGTGCCAAACTGCGTTTCCTTGATAACGCCCGTCAATCCTTAATCGCCGAGGAACCACAGAATTTTCATCCTTTTTCGGTGCTGCTGCACAATCTTGAGGGGTTAGTAAGCTCCTGATGTTAAAAAAGCTGATGGACAGGTTTTTCCCCTCTGTGTTATATCCGGGACAATTTTACCGGAAAGGGTGATGGTAGTATCTATCTGCAGCCATTGAATGAGTGTGTAAGTAATAATCATAGAGACCCGGAACTTGTGCTGGAGTCTTGCTTGGACGCATAATCTGTCAATAAAACGCCTGGATCTTTACGACCGGGACGAAATGGTATCCTTTTCAGCGAAGCTTGGTGCTTCGACTGTTGCCTTTCGTTACGACGGAGGGCTTTTTTTATTTGAAACACAGGATCTGTATGGTGGAAAAAAGAAAAAACATTCTTGATATTGCCCGTATGAAACAGGACAAGAGCAAGATTGCTGTCCTGACTGCCTACGATTATCCCTTTGCCCGTCTGATGGACGAAGCGGGCATCGATATTATTCTGGTCGGTGATTCGGTTGGATCGGTGGTGTCCGGGTATGATAACACCCTGCCGGTTACCCTGGACGAAATGATCTACCATACCAAAGCTGTCATGCGTGGCAGTCGCCAGGCTCTGGTGGTGACTGATATGCCTTTTATGTCCTATCAGACCGATATTCGCGATGCCCGTATCAATGCTGGTCGTTTGATCAAGGAGGGTGGCGCACAGGCGGTCAAACTCGAAGGTGGCGTGCTGATGGCGGCTACTATCCGTGCATTGGTCGATATTGATATCCCGGTTGTTGGTCATATTGGTCTGACGCCACAGTCGATCCATCGCATGGGCGGTTTTCGGGTGCAGGGACGGGTGGAGGAGCAGGCCCAACAATTGATTGCAGACGCCCGAGCGGTAGAAGAAGCTGGCGCTTTTGCTCTGGTAATGGAGGGCATACCGGCACTGTTGGCGCGTGAAATTACCCGCCTGCTGACGATTCCCACCATTGGTATCGGTGCCGGAGTCGGCTGCGATGGGCAAGTCCTGGTGATTCATGATTTGCTGGGACTGTATGATAAATATGCACCCAAGTTTGTCAAACGCTATGTCGATGTGGCTCCGTTGATTACGCGTGGCATCGAGGACTACATTCACGAAGTCAAAGAGGGTATGTTCCCGACTGATGATCACTCCTTCAAATAGGTGTTAAAGGATGGAGATTGTTGAATCGATCGAATTGATGCAGCAGCGCATGGCGAGAACTCGGGCTGCCGGTTCCACCATCGCCTTTGTGCCCACCATGGGGTTTCTCCACGATGGTCATCTGTCACTGCTCAAAGAGGGGCGGCGGCGTAGTGATCTGCTGGTGCTCTCCATTTTTGTTAATCCAACCCAGTTTGGGCAGGGTGAAGATTTTGATGATTACCCGCGCGATTTCCAGCAGGACTGTGTTCTGGCCCAATCAGCCGGTGTCGACATAATTTTCACCCCAACTGCAATGGCTATGTATTCGACTGGCTATGCCACCGAGGTCAATGTCAGTGGCATCACCTCCGGGCTCTGCGGTGCCAGCCGGCCAACCCACTTTCGCGGGGTCTGCACGGTTGTCACCAAGCTGTTCAATATTGTTCAACCGCATATTGCCCTGTTTGGATCCAAGGATTTTCAACAACTGGCAGTGGTAAAAAGGATGACCCGGGATCTTAATCTGCCGATTGAGATCGTCGGGATGGCAATTTACCGTGAAACAGATGGTCTGGCAATGAGCTCGCGCAATGTCTATCTCAATTCCGAGCAGCGCTGCCAGGCACTGGCCTTGTCACAAGGGATCACGCTGGCGCAGGATATGGTCAAACAGGGGGAGGCGGAGGCTGGGGCTGTTCTTGCTGCCGTTTCCAGTCACCTGGGTGCTCAGTCACTGATTCGTCCGGATTATATTGCTGTCTGTCACCAATCAACCCTTGAACCACAGCAGCAGATCGATAAAGATTCAGTGCTGCTTATCGCTGCTTTTGTTGGTTCCACACGCCTGATTGACAACGGCTATCTGATGGATGCGTCATGACCGAAACAGCACGGGCCAATCTGGAAAATCTCTATCGAATTTTTACCGTACCGGAAGCCCCTGATTCCACCCTGGGGGCTATTGACCAGGCTATTACCAAGAATGTCGCTGACTTTCTTCAGAAGCATGTCGTCTCCCTGGAGCGTAGCCTCGAAGATATAGAAAAAGATTTTTTTCTCAGTCGTATTCCTGATGAACCGACTTTTGTTTCCGAATACACCACTTTCGTTAAAGAAAAACTCGTTGCTCAGTCGGTGCATACGGCCGCCCCTGGTTTTATCGGCCACATGACATCGGCGTTGCCCTATTTTATGTTACCCTTATCGCGCATTATGATGGCACTCAATCAGAATCTGGTGAAGGTTGAGACCTCAAAAGCATTCACCCCGATGGAACGTCAGGTTCTGGCCATGCTGCATCGGTTGATCTATGCTCAGGATGACAACTTTTATCAACACTGGATTCACGACAGCCGTCATGCCCTTGGCGCTTTTTGTTCCGGTGGAACCATCGCTAATATTACTGCCCTGTGGGCCGCCCGCAACCGTCTCTGTGGAGCGCGGGATGATTTTGCGGGGCTGGCAATTGAAGGCTTGCCACGGACCCTTGAATACCTGGATTGTGCCGGTTTGGCGGTTCTGGTGTCGCGCCGAGGCCATTATTCCCTCGGCAAAGCGGCTGATCTGTTGGGAATCGGACGTAAGCAACTGATACTTGTTGATACAGATGTCAATAACCGGATTGACATGCAGTGCCTGCGCGAGGAGTACCGCAAGCTGCAGCAGCAGAACCTGCGCGTTATGGCACTGGTTGGCATTGCCGGCACCACAGAAACAGGCCATATTGATCCACTGGAACAGATGGCAGATTTTGCCACCGAATTTGGCTGCCATTTTCATGTTGATGCGGCCTGGGGTGGTCCGACCCTCTTTTCCGATACCTACCGTTATTTGTTGCGTGGCATTGATCGTGCCGATTCTGTTACTATTGATGCCCATAAACAACTTTATGTACCGATGGGAGCCGGGATGGTTCTCTTCAAAGACCCCCATACCCTGACGGCTATCGAGCATCATGCGAATTACATCCTGCGTGAAGGTTCAAAGGATCTTGGTAGCCATACCCTGGAGGGATCGCGTCCAGGCAAGGCCATGCTGGTTCATGCCGGACTGTCTATTATCGGTCGACGTGGCTACGAACTGTTGATTGATCTGGGGATCGAAAAAGCCCGACGTTTTGCGGATATGATTGATGCTCATCCTGATTTCGAGTTGATCACCGCCCCGGAGTTGAATATCCTCACCTACCGTTATCACCCGGCTTGGTTACAGCAGCAGATGGAGAACCTTGACCCGCAACGTCAGCAACAAATCAATGATTTACTCGATCAGTTAACCCGTGAAGTGCAAAAACGTCAACGCGAAGACGGTAAGACCTTTGTTTCCAGAACGCGTCTGCGCAGTGCTTTATATGGAACGGAGCAGATTACCGTATTTCGTGTTGTTCTGGCCAATCCTCTGGCAACCGATGCTATCCTTGTAGCGGTTCTGGCGGAACAGCTTGAGATCATTTCTTCTGCGGATCTGCAGGCGCTTTTTTCAGCGATGAATGAGATCTGTCAGTTGGCTACACAGAGCGTCTGATGCAACAGCGTATCATTACTGCCAGACTCCTGGTGACAGCAGATCGCCCACCCATCGACAACGGAGCGTTGCTCTGCAACGCTGATCGGATTGTCGCCGTAGACAACCTGACTGCTCTTAAAAAATCCCACCCCGGCATCTTTGTTAAAGACTATGGCGATGCTGTTATCCTCCCCCTGCTTGTCAACGCTCATACCCATCTGGAACTGACTGATTTTTCTCACTGGGCAGATAGAAAAGGGGAGGTGGTTGATGAGTATAAAGGCTTTGTTGACTGGATTCTTCAGCTGATTCAGGTCAAAAAAAAACTCGATCCCGACAATTATCGTCACGCTGTTATTAACGGTATTGAACAATCCGTCAGCGCCGGAACCGGAGTGGTTGGCGATATTCTTGCCCATCACAGTGCGCGTAGCGCCTATCAAGGAACACCCCTGGCTGGTGTTGTTTTTCTTGAAACCCTGGGGCAAGACCCGGCGATGATCCGGCGTCTGAAAAAAGCGTTGTATCAGAACCTGGAAGAACCATTCGCTGCAGAGGCTGTGCTTGGTCTCTCTCCCCATTCTCCCTACACCATCAGCAATGTCTATTTGCGCCATGTTTATCATCTGTGCAAACGTCGTGGGCTGCGCTGCTGTACCCATATTGCCGAATCGAAAGAAGAATTGTCGTTTACCCGTGACAGTCGTGGTGCGATTGCTGAGCGTTTTTACCAGGCCATCAACTGGCAGCGGTTTATCCCACCACCGAGCGGCTTACGTCCTGTAGCGTATCTTGAAAAGCTTGGTGGGTTGTTTCCTGAGAACCTGTTGGTTCATGGTGTGCATCTTGATGAGAACGACGTCGAGCTACTGGCGTGCAACAAGATGTCTCTGTCCTTGTGCCCACGCAGTAATCAACGTTTAAACGTCGGCAAGGCGCCTGCCGGTCGTTTGCTCAAAGCCGGCGTCAACCTGGCCCTGGGTACTGACAGCCTGGCCAGTAATGATAGTCTGTCAATCTGGGATGAAATGCACTTTGCCGCTCACTGGTTTGCCGGTGAGCTCGACGCCCCGACAATCTTTGCCATGGCGACCAGGCAGGGAGCTGCAGCCCTTGGCGTCAGTGATGATTATGGCAGTTTGAGTGTGGGAAAAAGGAGTGGTTTTCAGATTGTCACTGCTCCAGATGGTGCAGCTTCAGAAGTGTATGAATATTTCACCTCCGGAATTGCTACGGATGCTATAATGCAAATTTACCACGATGGTGTTCCACTCCTTTCCGGGGTAAAGTCATCATGATTGAGGAGTTTGGTACCGTTATTGCGCTGCGTAACGGTGGGCGTATTGCCCTGGTACAATGTCATAAACAATCGGCCTGTGATGCCTGCCAGGCAGCAAGTGTTTGTCAACCTGGTAATGGCAAGCTGCGTGAGGTAGAGGCACGCAACGATGCACAGGCCCTTGAACATGATCGGGTCAGGTTGGCCACCACCACCACAAATTTTCTGCGCTCTTCTTTTATCCTCTATATCCTCCCGGTGCTGGGGATGCTCAGCGGCGCCGGATTGGGCCACCGACTTGGCAACTCCGGGTTTTTGACCATTGACCCGGAATTGCTCATGGCACTATCAGCGGTTACCGGGATGGTGGTTGTTTTTGGATTGATTTATTATCTAACTCGCCGCCTCAAGCGAAATGCATTTATGCCGGTTGTCGTTGCGGTAGAGGTAGAAAAATTGCAGTAAAAGGACGTATGCACCCATGGGAATCAAAATTATTGCCACCAATAAAAAGGCCTATCACGATTATTTTATCAGTGATGTGTTTGAAGCCGGTCTGGTGTTGACCGGGACGGAAGTCAAATCGATCCGCGATGGTAAGGTCAACCTAAAGGAGGCCTTTTGCCGGATCAAGGATGGCGAGGTCTTTATCAACAACATGAATGTTGCGGAATATACCCACGGAAATCGCGAAAATCACGATCCCACCCGGATGCGCAAGTTATTGTTACATCATTCTGAAATCGATAAATTGGTACGCATGACCGAGCAGAAAGGGTTGGCCCTGATCCCGACCAAAATTTATTTCAAAAACAATTATGTCAAAGTGGAAATCGGCCTTGGACGTGGTAAAAAACTTCATGATAAGCGTGAGACGTTAAAACGCAAGGAAGCCGACCGCGATATGGCGAAGGCGATTAAGCAGCATAATCGATAACAAATCATAACTGATTCATAACTGATAAATTTGCTTTTTTTATCGATATTTGAGATAATTAGAATATTGAAGTTCAACCACTTTATCAATGGGGGTGTCAAGGTTTCGACGGGGGAAGGAAACGAAGTGCCGCATGCCGGAGTGGGCAGGCTCCGTAAAAAAGCCCAACTTAACTAAACGCAGACTCTGACGTTAGTTACGCATTAGCAGCTTAATAGCTGTTACGTCCTGTCACTCATCGCCTGTGTGGCTGTTGGGACGTTAATTGAAGCGGGCTGGTTTTGAAGAAAGACTGTGGCTTCGAAACGAGACTAAAAGCAGACTCGCCTGATCTGTATCCTGTCTGTAGGAGCCTGATCAAGGTTAAACTCAATTTACAGACTAAGCATGTAGAAGCCTTACGCGGATAGCTTTCGGACGCGGGTTCAATTCCCGCCACCTCCACCAATAAAACACGAGGGAGATCAGTTTCTTAGCTGGTCTCCCTCGTGTTTTTTTAAATGAATGCCTTGCTACTCAGCGGGGTGGGGCTCACTTCCTTGACTGGGGCTGCGCCTGATTTTTCTACTCAGCCAGAGAAAACTTTCCGTCCCTGACCTGAACCATGACCATAGAGTCGACATCAAGACCATTGTGATCTTCAGCGGTCATGTTATAGATGCCGGAAACTCCAATGAAGTTGGTGGTGCTTTCAATGATGGTGCGTATTTTGTGCGGGTCGGTTCCCACCTCACGGATGGCATTGGCGATGATCATGATCGCATCCCAGGCATAGCCGGAATGAGTGTTGATCGGAAATTGCTTGTCGTAACCTTTTTCCTTATAGAGGCGGATGAATTCCTGGATGATCGCTTTCTGCGGGTCGCTGTCCGGCAGTTCATCGGCAACCATCAGCTTGGTCGAGGGCATCCGATCACCTTCACTGGCTGATCCGGCCAGCTCAATGTACTTGGGATCCGGCAGCCCGTGGCACTGGAACAGGGGGATATCTATGCCAAGCTGGGCGCGGTTTTTAGCAACAATGGAGCCTGCCGGTCCGATGGTCCAGGTCAGAATCGCCTGGGGATTGCTGTTCCGCAGCCGGGTCAGTTGAGCAGTCATGTCGGTGTCACGAGTTCCGAAGGACTCCTTGGCGATGATCTCAATGCCGTATTTCGGCGCTAGAGCTTCCATCCAGCGTTCGCCATCCTTACCGAAACCGTCTGCCGCCGCCATCAGGGCAACGCGGGTCAACCCCTTTTCTTTCAGGTAAACGAACAGTCGTTCAACGGCGGTACTGGAACGCTGAGGTGACTTGAACACCCACTCGAAAGAACCAAGCTGCCCGCCCATGATGACCGGGTCTCCACCGACGGTCATAACGATAGGAATCTGACCTTTGTCGACATGCGGTTTGACCGCCATGCCGACGTCGGTCAAGGTCGGTCCGATAATGGCCACCACCTTATCGCGGTGGATAAAACGACGGACCAGGGAAACCGCTTTGGCCGGGTCGGCCTCGGTATCTGCGATCACCAGTTCGAGTTTCTTGCCGTTAATGCCGCCTTCGGCGTTGATTTTGTCAATTACAAGTTCGGCTACCAATTTGGTTGGAGTGCCGATGAAGGCGGCTCGTCCTGACAGGTCAAAAAAGGCGCCTAGTTTGATGGTGTCAGCCGCTGCCACACTCGCTAGCAGAAGCAGGCTGGCCAATAATGCTGCTGTTTTATTCATTTGCTACTCCTTGTTAATGTCAGATGAAATGGAAAAGCAGGGAGTTGTTCGCTCCGACTGTAATCAACGAATCAGATATTTTTTGGTACTGCAAACGGTTTTTGTTCGTTACAAACATCGTTTGATTGAAAGAGGTTTGAATATTACGGAAATGCCCGAGAAAATCAACACATTTACCGGAATTCTACAATTGATGGCGATGAGGATTTTCTTCTGTTTCTGATCAAGACAGATAGTGCCGGTAATCTCTTGCATATGTCCGTCAGACGATCTCCCCCTGCAGGCGATTGTCGAACACCCGTTGGCTCTTGCGTTCGGAGCGGGGGAGGGTCGCGTATTCGACAAGTTCCAGGTCGGCAGACACCAACAGTTGTTTTTTGATCTGATGCCCGATCTCATGGATCAGTTCGGCGCTGCGGGTTGTGGCAACCTTTTCGGCGCGTTCGATGATCAGACGCATGGAGTCGCGCCCGGTGTTGTCACGGGTTAGATGGATCTGGTACTCGGATCCGATGCCAGGCACGGCTGAGAGGATGGTGTCGATGCTGCTCGGATAGATGTTGACGCCACGGAATTTGATTGTGTCGTCACTGCGTCCCTTGATACGGGAGTGGCGCGGCAGGATGCTGCCACAGTTGCAGCGGCCGGGAATAATCCGGGTAATGTCACGGGTGCGGTAACGGATCAGTGGGGCGGCCTCTTTACACAGAGAGGTAACAACCATTTCGCCCCATTCACCTTCGGGTACCGGTTGGAGGGTTTCGGGATCAAGGATTTCAAGGAGGTAATAATCTCCCCAGTAGTGGATGCAGTCGTGTTCGCTGCATTCGATCCCGGTGCCGGGACCGTAGAGTTCGGTCAGTCCGGTAATGTCGAACAGTTCCGCTCCGCCAAAGAGCTCGGAAATTTTCAGGCGCATGGCCCGGCTGGAGCGTTCGGATCCATAGATGATTTTTTTGACAGCGATCTTGTCGGCGATGCCGCGTTTGTGGATCTCTTCCGCCATCAGCAGGGCCATGGAGGCGGTGGAACAGAACACGGTCGATTGAAAATCGAGGAGAAACTGGATCTGCATATCGATGTTACCCGGCCCGACCGGAATGGCCAGTGCCCCCATCTTTTCACAGCCGCTCTGGAATCCGACCCCGGCGGTCCAGACCCCGTAGCCGACAGCGATCTGAACCCGGTCAAGGGGGGTTACTCCGGCCATCTGATAGCAGCGGGCAAAGAAATGGCCCCAATCGTCGATATCTTTCTGGGTGTAGCTGAGAACCTTGCGCTTGCCGGTGGTGCCGGAAGAGGCATGGATCCGGACAATCTGTTCAAACGGCACTGCTCTCAGGGGAAAGGGGTATTCCGCCCGTAGATCCTCGGCGGTAGTGAAGGAGAGTTTGCGCAGATCGTTGAGTGACTGGATCGATGCCGGCGTCATGCCGGCCCCTTCAAATTTTTTGCGATAAAAGCTCGATCCTTCCCAAACATGATTAACCGTCCACTTCAATCCGTTCAGCTGATGCGCGGCAAGTTCCGTTTCGGTGCTGAAGTCAGGCATAAAGCTCAGTTCTGACATAAGGTTCTTCTCCAGGCGGATATTGGTCAAGCCTGCGCCGCCGAGGCGGCTGGCAGCAGGATTATCATCACTGGCGGCGCCCAGAAAGGCTGAGCGCAGCGCCGGATCATTGAGCAATTTGCGGCTTGGCCCCTGTTCCACGACCTTGCCGTGAGCCAGCAGGTAAGCGTAGTCGGATGCCGATAAGGCGCGGGCGGCGTTCTGTTCCACCAGCAGGATGGTGGTGCCGGAGCGGGACAGCTGGTGGATGATGGCAAAGATGTCGTCGGTAATACGTGGTGCCAGCCCCAGGCTTGGTTCATCCAATAACAGCAGGGACGGGCCTGCCATCAGGGCGCGCCCCATGGCGAGCATCTGCTGTTCGCCACCGGAGAGGGTTCCGGCCAGTTGCTGGTACCGTTCGCGCAGTTTGGGGAAGCGCACAAAGATCTCATCCATGCGCTCAGCCCCCAGCTTTTTTGACAGCTTCAGGGGAAGGGCTCCCAAGCGCAGATTGTCATGGACACTTAAGTGAGGAAAAACTTCCCGACCTTCCGGCGACAGGGCAACCCCCAGACGCGCCATCTGCGCTGGTGCCTTGCGGGTGATCTCCTGTCCGCTGAGGCTGATGATTCCACCGGTCGGAGAGTGAAGACCCATGATGCATTTAAGCAAGGTACTTTTTCCCGCGCCGTTCGCGCCAACCAGCGCAACGGTCGTACCTTTTTGAAGCTCCAGATCAACCCCGAACAGAGCCTGAGCCGCACCGTAATGCGCAGTGAGATTGGTAATTTTCAGCATTTCCTTGTTTGTCCCTTGTCCCTTGAACCTCGAGCCTTGTGCATTCTAAATTCCGCCCTCACGCCGTCGCCTCCATCGTCCCCAGATAGGCTTCCAGTACCAGTGGATTGCGGCGGACTTCATCAGGGGTGCCGCTGGCGATACAGCGGCCGCTGTCCAGCACAATGACCTCATCAGCAATACTCATGACCAGATCCATATCATGTTCCACCAGCAGCATGGTGTGTCCGGCGCTGCGCAGAATTCGCAGCTGTTCAGCAATAGCGGCGGTCTCTTCGCTGTTAAGGCCGGCGACCGGTTCATCCAGTAACAGCAGGTGCGGTTCGCTGACGGCGGCCCGCGCCATTTCCAGCCGTTTCCTGTCACCATAGGAAAGTATGCCGGCAGGCCAATCGGCCTTGGCGCTCAGTTGAAACCGGTCAAGGGAATCGAGAGCCTGCAGTTTTAACCGCCGCTCTCGATGGCGTAAATAGGGCAGGCGCAGCATCGCCATCAGCAAGGAGTTACCGCCCTGAACTGTCAGACCCGCCAGAACATTGTCGAGCACAGTTAATCGGGGAAAGATTTTCAGGTTCTGGAAGGTGCGGGCAATACCGAGGTGACTGATCTGATGAGCTGCCAGACCGACCAGGTTCTGACCACGAAAACGGATGTTGCCGCTATCCGGTTGCAGGATCCCGGTGATGCAGTTGATCAGGGTGGTCTTGCCGGCACCATTGGGGCCGATGAGGGCGGTCAGTTGACCGGCTTTAACTTCAAACCCGACCTCACATAAGGCTGGTAGACCACCGAAATTTTTTGCAACATGTTCAAGATGGAGCATTTTTTTGCCTGTGTAATGCTAATTTGATCCGCACCATATCCACCAGTCCGGCAACCAGCCCCTGCGGGAGAAAAATCAGTACCAGTACCAGGATGCCGCCGTGGACAAAATCCTTGTAGGTTTCAAATAGATCGACCCATTCCGGCAGCATGGTGATCAGGCCGGTGCCGACCAGAGTTCCCCAGATGGAACCCATGCCGCCGATGACAACCATGATAACAAAGTCGGTAGCGACGAAAATATCAAAGGAATCGGGACTGATAAAGTTGTAGGTGTGCGCGAACAGGCTGCCGGCGATGGAAGCCATGGTCGCCGAGAGGACAAACACCTTGACCTTGGCACGGGCGGTATCGACCCCAAGTGCGGCAGCAGCGGTTTCATCTCCGGCCAGAGCCGCCAGGCCTCGCCCTACACCACTGCGGACCAGGTTAAGGCAGAGCAGCAGGGCGAGCAGGGTGAAGCCCCAGAGCAAGTAATGGAGGCGCACCTCATCATCAAACATCAGGGGGCCGATGGCGAGGGAGGGGATCCCGGCAAAACCGCTGGGCCCGCCGGTGACTTGATCCCATTGGAGCAGAATGTTGTGAAAAACAAAGTTCATGCCCAGAGTCGCCATCGCCAGATAGTGTCCGGCCAGCCGCAGGAGCGGTACACCAATCAGGCCGGCGAACAAGGCGACCAGCAGGGCGGTGAGGGCCAGGGCGGGCCAGGGCGAGAGACCGAAGGTGACGGTGGCGATGGCCGAACCATAAGCGCCCATGCCGAAAAAGGCAGCATGGCCGAGGGAGATCTGGCCGGCATAGCCGACAAACAGAGCCAGGCCGAGAACGACGATGGTATTGATGGCGATCAGATTGGACAGGCCGAGGGTGTAAGGGTTGTCCTGAAAAAGGGGATAGACCAGCAGCACCGTAGAGAGGACGGCGACGGTTAACCCGGTGCGGTGCAGATAGATGAAGTAAAATAACTTTTCTTTGCTGGTCATGTCATTTCCCGGTCACTCAGGGTGTTGCCTGCCCGCGCCGAAATGCGGTCAGATTCTGCTCAACGAATTTTTGCGGGGCCAGCAGTCTGATAGCTTTTTCGCAGTCCACTGCGGTACAGAAGATTGCTTGCTCACGTACTGCCACGCCGAGGAGTACCAGGTTCAGAAGCACCGCATTGCCCAGTTGTCTGGCGATGTCTGCGGCATCGATACGGATACCGCTGTCACTATTGGCGGAATTGATGACCCAGCAGCCGTCTTCTTTCAGTAAGCTGTTGTGCACTGGCAGGTTTGCTTCCCATAGCAGCAGACCCAGATCCGCCTGGCCGCTACGGATCAGTGGGCCGGAAAAATCTCCCACCTTGATGGTCGACAGCACCGTGCCGCCGCGCTGGGCCATGCCGTGGGTTTCGGAGGTCAGAACCGGTATCCCCCGATCGACGGCCACTTGCGCAATCACGCGGGTCAGTAACAGAACCCCCTGACCGCCGATACCGCTGACAATTATCTGTTGTTTCATGGCGCCTCCTGCGGGACAATAGCGGCCACCGGACAGACCGGGATACAACAGCCGCAGCCACTGCAACGATCGACATCAACGACCGCAAGTTTGCGTTCACGATCTAGGGATAAAGCCGGGCATTCAAAATGGCCGGTACACTTGCCGCACCCGATGCAACTGGCGAGAATTTTCACTATGGTAGAGGCCTGGGCCTTGCGGACTACCGGATCCATGACGCAACCGTGGCGGGCAATAAGGACAGCTACCCCGCCATCCGGGCGGCGAATATGGTCGTCGGCCTGTTTCAACAGATGTTCAAACCGCAGCTGGTCGTAAGGGTCGCAGACTTCAAGATAGTCGACCCCACAGGCGCTAACCAGTGGTTCGATGGCGATAGTCCTGGTTGGTCTGCCACCGGCGGCGATTCCCATGTGAGGAACCGGCTGGCCACCGGTCATCGCGGTGGTTGCGTTATCAAGAATCACGACAATGATTCGTGCTTGCTGAACCACCGCATTGATCAGGGCCGGAATACCGGCGTGGAAAAAGGTCGAGTCGCCGATGGTCACGACAACCGTCGGGAAGTCCTCGCCATCCTGACGGAAGGATTGGTAAAATCCAGCACCTTGACTGATACAAGCGCCCATACAATGGACGGTATCGACGGCACCCAGGTTCATGCCAAGGGTATAGCAACCGATATCGGACGGGAAAATCCCCTTGGGAAAACATTTTTTAATGCTGTAGAAAGCAGCGCGATGAGGGCAGCCGGGGCACAGGGAAGGCCGCTGACCTCGGCGTTCAGCCGGCACATCAGGTGGTGCTTCCAGATCAATAAAGTCGGCCAATGCCTGATAGATCAGATCAGGTGTCAGCTCCCCTTCCCGTGGTACGGCTCCACTCTGCTTGCCAAAGGCACCGGGATGGGCCAGTTGCAGCTCGATGACTGGATAGGTTTCTTCCAGAATCAGAATCCGGTCATAATCGTGGTGCAATCCGGCAACAAATTCAGGATTTAGCGGGTAGGGCATCAGGACCTGATAAAGGTCGAAGACTTTCGCAAGTCCGAGTTCGTTCAGCAGGTCGACCAGGTGACTATAGACAATTCCGGAAGCGACCAGCGCCGTGCGGGTATCATTGTCGTCACCAGGGGTCAGTCGGGGTTGCCAGGTTGGTTCACGCGAGATCTTCTCCAGAGTAGCGTTAAGCTGGCGGTGCAGGGCAGGTAAAAACGCCGGCGTTGCGGCCCAGCGGGTCGGGTTCTTTTCGAAAACGGCACGGCGCTGCAGGAGTTGAGGCTTGTTCGTTGCGACATTCTGACGTGAATGGCAGATGCGGGTTGTTGGCCGCAGGACGATATTTAACTGATACTTTTCTGACAGCTCATAGGCCGGACCAATCAGTTCTTTGGCTTCCCGGGGGCTGGCCGGGTCGATGACCGGAACCCGTGCCTGCAGGCAGAACAGCCGGGTGTCCTGTTCGTTCTGAGAGCTGTGGGGGCCGGGATCATCGGCGACAATGGTCAGCATCCCCCCGGCTGTGCCGATATAAGCGGTGCGCATGAAGGGATCGGCGGCCACATTCAGACCGACCTGTTTCATCACCGCGACACTGCGCTTACTGGTATAGCTGCCGGCCAGTGCCACCTCAAAGGCGATTTTTTCGTTCAGGGACCATTCGATGTGCAACGGTTCCAGTGCCAGGCCCCGGCGGTCAATCATCGCCTGGAGAATTTCCGTTGAGGGGGTGCCTGGGTAGGCTGCTGCTACTTGGCAACCGGCTTCGATCAATCCCTGACCGATGGCCTCGTTGCCCATGAGTAATTGAATATTTTGGGTCATGGTTTTCTTCTATCCTGAAAATAAGCTGACAAATGGAGACTTTGTCCGGGGTTGTAACCCCTGATCTATATGAGAGCTCGAACCAAGACAAAGTGGCCGGATACGATTTTATTTCCCCAGCAATCCCTTCGGCCGCACGAACAACACCAGCAAAAGGATTACAAAGGCCACAACGTCTTTGTAGGCGCTGGAAAGATATCCCGCGGACAGGGATTCGAGCAGCCCGAGAATGATGCCGCCGAGAATGGCCCCGGGAAAAGATCCAAAACCACCGAGAATCGCTGCCGCGAAACCTTTCAACCCGAGGAGTACGCCGACGTCATAGCTTAAGGTGGTGATTGGTGTCATCAGCACCCCTGCGAGTCCCCCCAGAGCACCGGCGATGGCATAGCTGGTCAGGCGAATCCGTCCGGCAGGAATACCGACAACCGCAGCCGCGGTCGGGTTGGAGGCCACCGCCCGCATTGATAGTCCGAGAGAGGTGCGATAAAAGAACCAGCTGAGCAGACCGATGGCGATCAGGGTCAGTAGCAGAATCCACAAAGCCTGGGGCAAAACGCTGGCACCCATGATCTGGATCGGATTGTCCGGTGTCAAAGGCGGCACGGCCATCCGGTTTTTCCCCCAGATCAGTTTGATCACGCCGCGCAGAATGATGGCCAGTCCGATGGTGATGAAAACCAGGATCAGGTGGTTGTCGGAACGCGCTGGACGCAGGCCGAATCGTTCTACCAGCATGGCGACCAGTGCGACTCCGGTAACCGCAAACAACAGACCCGGCACCATTGGCAGATCGATGGTTAATAGTGCAGTAAACATCAACATGCCGCCCAGGGTGACGAAATCAACCTGGATGAAATTGAGAATCCCCATGGTGTTGTTGACAACGCAGAAACCCAAGGCAATCAGGGCGTAGATTGAGCCGTTGGTCAGGCCGGAAAATAAAAATTGCAGAAAATCGTTCAAACTGGATTCTCACTCAAGAACTCGATATGTTAAGGATCTGACAGATTAGGGCAGGAGGGTTTTCAGGTCAAGTATCGATACTGACTTAACTGTGCGGTGTATTAAATTTGCCCGAATCTTCCCGAATTTTGAATTGCGCGCCACATGGCAGATGGTATATTCACCGACCAGGTAACGATCAGATATATTTATGGTATCTGTTCAGCACCGGATCGGGGATCC
>JAGYPB010000090.1 GCA_018399135.1 Deltaproteobacteria bacterium
GTACCACAAGAAGTGGGCGCTCCTCCCAGTCACCGAATTCGCGCTCAGCGGCCAGCCGCAATACCGCAGAATCGACCGCACCGCAGGCACAGATCACCAGGTTGGCCGGATGATACCAATCATGATAATAGGCCTCAAGCTGCGGCCGATCGATAGTATTCAAGGTTTCAGGGGAACCGATCAACGAGGCCCCTAAAGGATGATCCGGCCACAATAAATCCACCATCAGGTTATCGAGATTGACCTGCTCGCCGCGCTCGTTAAAATCCTCCCGTGCCTCTTCAAGAATAATCTTCCGCTCCGTATCCATCTCATTAAAGCAGGGACGCAGCAGCATGGAAGCAAACAGCTCGACCCCACGCTCGACATAATCAGGATGAACCCGCGAATGGAAACAGGTAGTCTCGACATCAGTTGAAGCATTCACCGCCCCGCCAATCTCCTCAAACGCACGCTCCAGCTCGGTACTGTTGGCAAACTCGGCGGTACCGCGAAACAGCATGTGCTCAAGAAAATGTGAAATCCCCGAATGGGTCAGCGGCTCACAGCGCCCGCCTACAGCAAAATAACAGACCAGCTCCACCGCGTGCTGGTGGGGCATCGGTACCGTGACCAGACGGATGCCGTTGGGGAGCTGGTCGACGAGATATTCTTCCATAGAGGTTCTTTTCTTGCCGAAACTGATCGGCTATTTTGCAAAAAGGACAACGGGCCACCGTTCGACGATAGCCCGCTGACAGATATTTCCAATGTTGTGTTACTACCTGGCCAGCAACCGTGCTGCCTCCTTGGCATGGTAGGTGATGATCAGGTCGGCTCCGGCGCGCTTCATTCCGAGCAGGGTTTCCATCATGACCCCATCGCCATCAATCCACCCCTTTTCTGCTGCGGCCTTAATCATGCTGTATTCACCGGAGACATTGTAAGCAACCAGTGGCAGATCGAAATTGTCTTTTAGTTCACGCAGTATATCCATATAAGCCAGGGCTGGCTTGACCATGAGAAAGTCTGCCGCTTCAGCGACGTCCTGCGCGGCTTCACGTAAGGCTTCCAGGCGATTAGCCGAATCCATCTGGTAGCTGCGCCGGTCGCCGAAGCCGGGGGTACTTTCCGCCGCCTCACGGAAGGGCCCATAATAACTGCTGGCATATTTGACCGCGTAGCTCATGATCGGAATATGATCGTAGCCGTGATCATCGAGGATCATCCTGATCGCCGCAATACGCCCATCCATCATGTCAGACGGGGCGACGATATCAGCTCCGGCCCGGGCATGGCTCAAAGCCTCTTTAGCCAGCAGTTCGAGGGTACTATCATTATCGACGTCCTCGTCCTTGATGACGCCGCAGTGGCCATGATCGGTATATTCACACAGGCAGACATCGGTAATCACCAGCAGTCCCGGCACCTCGGTCTTAATGGCACGGATGGTATTTTGTATAATGCCGTTGTCACTGTAGGCGTCGCTACCAACGGCATCCTTGGTTTCCGGAATGCCGAAGAGGATGACCGCCGGAATTCCCAGATCTCGCACTTCTTTGGCTTCAGCGACAATATGCTCGATGGACTGCTGATAGATACCCGGCATGGAGCTGATCTCTTTTTTGATGTTAGTGCCAAAAGCACTGAACATGGGATAGATAAGATCATCAACACGCAGATGGGTTTCACGTACCATGCGCCTTAATGTGGCGTTACGGCGCAGACGACGAGGGCGATAATCAGGAAAATTCATAGGTTACTCCTGTTGTATGTATTAAAAGTCAAACTTTAACGTTCCCATTTATCCTCATCCGTACAACCAATATACATCCTAACGGTAATAGTTCACCATCGCCTGAAGCAGTGCATCCATGGTCCAGGTCTCGGGCTCAAGGTCAACCTCAAAGCCCGATTCGCGAATGGTTTTCGATGTTTGCGGGCCAATGGAAAAAAATGCCGTTGTGCCCTTAAGGCGAGCCAGATCTGCACCGAGCATCTGTTGCAGATGGCGGAAAGTTGATGACGAGCTGAAGCAGATGGCGTCCAGCTCGCCGGCAGTCAGCAGGATACGGATTTTTTCGGCATTCCCCTGAGGAATAACGGTCTCATAGGCCACCGGATCGACCACCGTCGCCCCGGCGGCACGCAATTCTCTAGCCAGAAGAGGACGCGCGGCAGCGGCACGTGGATAAAAGATTCTCTTCCCCTTGACGCCGCGTGCCAGAAGTTCCGCCACAATCCCCTCGGCACGGTGATCGGCCGGCATCAGGGCCGGCCGCAACTTGTACTGAACCAGAGCTTCAGCGGTTTTCGGCCCGACAACAACCAGTTCCAATTGGCGCAACATACCGAAATACTGATTATTTTCAAGCATACGCGCAAACAGCGTCTGCACCGCATTGACCGAAGTCAGTATGACCATCTGGTACGTGTCCAGATCAACCACCGCCAGATCCAGCTCCTTATAACTGGCTGGTGGCGCAACCTCGATGGTAGGAATGCAGATCGCCACGCCGCCCTGAGCATTGATCTGAGCGACAAAAGGTGCTGCTTGCGCCACCGGTCGCGTTACCAGAAAACGTCGACCTGCTCCTCAGAAGCTATCTGTCGCAGAGGTTGCGTCATATCAGTGTTCCGCTTCCGGAAAGGTACGACAACCATAGACCTCGTTAAGAATCGCTCCAGCACCATCTTCCAGCAGCTGTTTGGCCAGCGCCACGCCGGCAGCATGAGCCTGGGCTATTGCCACCGTGGTGGAACGCTTAAGCAGGGTTTTTCCTTCCACATCAGCCACCAGGCCGATCAAGGTGAGCTGCCCCTTATTGACCTCACCAAAAGCGGCGATCGGCACCTGACAACCACCTTCGAGGGTTGCCAGAACCGCCCGTTCAGCGATGACGGCACAAGCGGTTTCGGGATGATTGAAAAAGTCGATCAGATCATTGGTTTGATCATCATCAAGCCGACTCTCAAGGCCCAAAGCTCCCTGGCCGATAGCAGGAAGACAGATATCAGGCTCAAGATAACAACCAATCTGCTCGGCAAAACCGAGACGCTTCATACCGGCGGCAGCCAGCACAACGGCAGCGAGATGTTCGTCGGTCAATTTACGGATACGGGTTTCGACATTACCGCGCACGTCAATCATCTGCAGATCGGGACGCAGATGTAACAGTTGCGCTTTACGTCGCAATGAAGAGGTACCGATACGACCACCCTGGGGGATATCTGCCAAAGAACGACACCCCTCCGTCAGCACCAGAATATCGCGCGGGTCTTCCCGCTCGGTAATGCAGCGCAACCCGGTTCCTTGCGGAAACACCGTGGGGACATCTTTCATGGAATGCACGGCGACATCGATTTCGTTACGTAGCATTGCCTCCTGGATTTCTTTAACGAACAACCCTTTACCACCAACCTTGGCAAGAGGAACATCGAGAATTTTATCGCCCTGGGTCTTGATCTTGGTCAGGGTCACTTCCAGATCAGGATAGCGTTGTTCAAGTTCGGCCTTGACCCAATTGGCCTGCCACAAAGCCAGGGCACTGGCGCGGGTACCGATACGTAATTTGCGGGTGGTCATGCTGTCTCCTTCTCTAGCGACTATTCATCCGGCAACTCTGCCAGGTCGTCAGACGGGGGTTGAACGGAAAGATCAAACAACATCTGCACCGCATCGAGATAACGTAATTTGTCATCGTCACAGTCAAGTTGCTTGAGCAAACGGGTTGGATGATGGAGAATTTTATTGACAATGGCGCTGGTCATGGCATCGAGCATCTTGCACTCATGTGCGTCAAGGTCACCGAGACTCGACAAGGTGCGCTGTAATTCTTTCTGACGAACCTCTTCGAGTTGCTTGCGCAGAGCAACAATAGTCGGCCTGACGGTAAGATTGGAGAGCCATTCATGAAAACGAATAACCTCCTGTGAAACGATCTGGTCGGCTTTGACCGCCTCTTTTTCGCGGGCCTTGAGATTTGACTGTACCACTCCCTGCAAATCGTCAACATCATACAAATAAACACTGTCAATCCTGCCGGCAGCGGGATCGATATCGCGCGGCACGGCAATGTCGATCAGAAACATCGGCTGATAGCGGCGCATCTTACAAGCGGACTTCAAATCTGCGGCGCTGATGACATAATCAGGTGATCCCGTCGATGACAGGAGGATATCAACTCGATGGAGCTGTTCACGAAAATTTTCGAAGTTAACCGCAACCCCTCCAAAAGACTCAGCCAGTTTCTCGGCACGACTGTAGGTTCGGTTGGTTACCAGCACCTTTGACACCCCGTAGCGGACAAAATGCTTGGCGGCCAGTTCACACATTTCACCGGCACCAACCAACATGACTGTCTTGTTCTCCAGGGAATCAAAAATTTTGCGCGCAAGTTCCACCGCAGCGTATGAAACCGACACAGCACTACTGGCAATGGCGGTTTCG
Source organism: Deltaproteobacteria bacterium (assembly GCA_018399135.1). Taxonomy (GTDB): domain Bacteria; phylum Desulfobacterota; class Desulfuromonadia; order Desulfuromonadales; family Geopsychrobacteraceae; genus Pelovirga. The sequence goes on from JAGYPB010000090.1 coordinate 4,430, forward strand.
GTACGCACCCGTTTGGCGACAGAAAAGGCCTTGTGCATAAAGCGATTGAGTACCAGTCCGGCGCTTTTACAGTCACAGGCATGCCCATAAGCGGTTTTTATCTGGCCAAGGATCTGCGGTTCGCCAACCACCATAGAATCGAGGCTGGCAGTGACCCGGAAAACATGGCGCACCGCCTCCTGACAGGCATAGGAATACAGATGTTCTTTGAGTACGACAGGGGTCAGACCATGACACTCGGCAATAAAATGCTGCAGCTCGACACAGGCCTGTTCCGGGCGCATGGTCGCGGCATAGAGTTCCACCCGATTGCAGGTCGAGACGATCATCGCCTCAGATATGCTCGGCAAGGCAAGAACCTGCGCGAGGCGTTCTGCGAGGTTATCCGCCTCAAACGCCACTTTTTCGCGGATCTCGACGGGAGCTGTTTTATGACTGAGTCCAACAACAATAATATTCATAGCATCAATCCACGGCCATCTGTCATGGCATGGAGAAAGCTTCAAAGGTGTGATAGCCATCAAACAGCAAACCCACACCGAGGAAGGTGAAAATAAGAAACATAAAGGCGACAATCGAGAAAAACGCAGCACGCCGCCCGCGCCAGCCGACCGTCAAACGACCATGCAGCAAGCCGGCATATAAAAACCAGGTGATCAATGCCCAGGTCTCCTTGGGATCCCAGCTCCAGTAGCTCCCCCAGGCCAAATTGGCCCAGACGGCACCGCTGATAATCCCCAGGGTCATAAAGGGAAAGCCGACACTCAGGCAAGTGTAATTAACCCGATCAAGCACATCAATAGACGGCAACATCCGATATAAACCGTTAAAGCGCTTGCTCTTGAGCATCCGATCCTGGATCAGATACATTACCCCGGCACCAAAAGACAGAGCAAACGCGGCATTCCCCAGGAAGGCAAAAGTGATATGAACAGGAAACAACCAGCTACGCAAAACGGGATTCACTGGAATAATCACATCAGGGCTCAGAGCACTGAAAATCATCAATCCGGTCGCAAACGGAGCGGCAAAAGCCCCCATCACCGACAGACGGAAACGCAAATCCAGCAGCAGGAACAATAACACCAGACACCAGGCAAAAAATGACAGAGATTCGTGCATACTGGTAACCGGCGTACCGGAAGCCATAGAATGACGCACGGCAAAAACACCGGCATGCATAACAACCCCCACCAAAAGAACCCAGCGCCCTAACCGACCAGCACCTTCACGTTTGCCGATCATAGCCGTCAGATAGAATAGACTGGCTATCAGGTACAACAGCGTAGTCAGTGAAAAAAGCAGAGTCACTGGTTCCATGGTTTTCCTTTCTGCACAGATAGTAATAGCGGATCAAAGGAAAGTGAGGCAGCCAAAGGTGACAACCAGTTCAACATTGAAAAAGCTCCGCTTCCACCCGTTCGCACAGCAAATGGCCGGCAAACTGCATCAATTCAATTTGTCGCGGTCGACTCCCGGTGGCCAGGTCCAGGCACCATTGAACACCATCACAATAGAGAGGGTCGTTCTTACCGGAACCGGAGAACAAAGCAACACCCTGATTCTTCTCCAACATTTCATCGCGCAGACGTCCCAGAGCAGGGTTTGGAGTCCCGCTACTAAAAAGCAGAAGCAACTGTTTTTCGCCGTTCAGGGCGCGATAATGACGAATAAACAGATGTTCGTAGTTGCCATCGGAGGCCATCGCTGCCACCAGAGCGCTATCGCTCCCCAGACAGACAGCCGGCAACGCCGGGCGGTCGAAATCAAGGCGGTAGGCAAACACCGTAGAAACCAACTGAGCAACCGGATGAAACAAACCAACACCAGCCGTCAACAGTTGTCCCCCATCG
>JAGYPB010000091.1 GCA_018399135.1 Deltaproteobacteria bacterium
GCACACCGGCGCCATGACCCGCCGCAGCAAGGTACTGGACGAGCGGGAGCCGGAAGCGGCAGCCTATCTGGCTCCCGCAGAACTGGACCGCTTGGGAGTAACACCGGGCAACACCATCCAGGTCACCACCCGCCGTGGCACCATCACCCTGACAGCGCGGGCCGATCAGGCCATGCCGGAGGGTATGGTGTTCATACCCTTCGCCTTTGCCGAGGCGGCCGCCAATTTGCTCACTAATCCGGCGCTGGATCCGTTTGGGAAGATTCCAGAGTTTAAGTATGCGGCTTGTCGGTTGAGCATGGGGTAGTTTTGCAAGCAACTTTTTCGGCTATTTCTGTTCGCCACACCCAGCCAGAGCCTGATATTGTTCTTCGCTTGCAATGTTTTTATGGGATTATGTGGACCGGTGCACTCGAGTTTGGTTAATGTGCGTGCAGATTTAAGATAAATGACTGTGCCATCAGCAAGGGGAGTTTGACCGAAATGGATTCGCTGGAAGAGTTGCGCCTAAAACTGAAAAAATTTGCTGAAGAACGCGATTGGCGCCAGTTCCATTCACCGAAAAACCTTACCATGGCCCTTTGCGGTGAAGCCGGTGAACTATCGGAGCAGTTCCAGTGGCTGAGTGAAGAAGATTCGAAAAACCTTGATGCAAAAAAATTGGCAGCCGTGAAAGACGAGATCGCAGATATCCAGTTGTACCTCATACTTCTGGCGGATTCTCTCGGTATCGAAATTGCTGAAGAGTCTGCGCGAAAGATAGAGGCCAATGCCCTCAAGTACCCTGTTGCCAAAGCTAAAGGCAGGTCCAATAAATATAACGATTTGTAGGGGATAAATGTGATCGTTTATTCGGCTACCAAGGCGGAATTCGTTGAACATGTGAAGTTCAATCAAATCGAGAAGGTTATCGAAGACGAGGTTTGGCGAAAGCTAAAACGAAGAACCCCAAAATCTGAAATTGCTTCCTGGAAGAATTCGCTCCAGTACATGCTAAATGCATTGCTGGATCAAGGCATACCACCGTCGGCAGGTGTTGCGATTGAGTATACGATTCCGCTTACCAGTCGCCGAGTGGATTTTATCCTGACGGGCAAAGATGAATCTCGCAATGACACCGCAATCATCGTTGAATTGAAGCAATGGTCTGAAGCAGAGGTTACGGACAAAGACGCAATTGTCCGAACATTTCTGAATGGATCCATCCGTGAAGTTAATCACCCTTCCTATCAAGCCTGGTCTTACTCAGCCCTGATTGAGGACTACAACGAAACGGTCCGAGAAGAACATATTAGTCTTCAACCCTGCGCTTATCTGCACAATATGGATAGTGGATCCGCGATTAACGACTCCCGTTATCAAGAGCATACGGATAGGGCTCCGGTCTTTATTTCAAGTGATGCCAAAAAGTTGTCGGATTTCCTCAGGCGGAGCATTCGCTATGGCGACAGCGATAACATCATGTATCGAATTGAACATGGTGTGGTTAAACCGTCAAAAGGACTTGCTGACAGTCTGGCTTCCATGCTTCGTGGCAATAGAGAGTTCATTCTGCTCGACGAGCAAAAGCTGGTTTACGAGACAGCGCTGGAGCTGGCGGAAAAAGGGCGTAAAAGCCCAAAACAGACGTTCATTGTGAAGGGTGGGCCGGGCACCGGGAAATCGGTTGTTGCAATAAACCTGATCGTTGAAGCAACCAATCGGGAAATGCTGACACAGTTTGTCAGCAAGAATGCAGCTCCTCGGGAAGTCTTCAAGGCCCGCCTGACAGGTACCCTGCGCAAAACCAACATCGACAATTTGTTTCGCGGGTCTGGTGGTTACGTCGATACCGAGAACAACTTTTATGATTTGCTCGTCGTTGACGAGGCCCACAGGCTAAACGAAAAGTCTGGGCTCTACGGAAATCTGGGTGAGAACCAGATAAAGGAATTGATCAATAGCGCCCGAACCTCGGTCTTTTTTATTGATGAAGATCAACGTGTCACTCTGTCGGATATCGGCACGGTGGAGGAGATCCGGCATTTTGCCAAGCAATCTGGTTCTGAGGTTACTGTTCTGGAGTTGAGCTCACAATTCCGCTGCAACGGGTCTGATGGTTATCTGGCATGGATTGATCATATGCTGCAGGTCAGAGAAACCGCCAATACAACGCTCGATGGCATCGACTATGATTTTCGAGTCTTTGACGACCCAAACGAGCTGCGAAATGTTATCGAACAGAAAAATCGACGGACCAATAAGGCGCGGCTGGTGGCTGGATATTGTTGGGACTGGATCAGTAAGAAGGATCCACTTAGGTTCGACATCGAGTTCCCTGAACATGATTTCAGAGCAAGATGGAACCTCGACAAACACGGTTCAAAATGGCTAATTGCCGAGGATTCTGTAAGTGAGATTGGCTGTATCCATACGTGCCAAGGTCTAGAACTTGAGTATGTAGGTGTGATTATCGGGGATGATTTCGTAATCCGTGACGGTATTGCCGTCACCAGCGCTTCTGCTCGCTCAAAATCCGATCGGTCTGTATGTGGTTATAAAAAGAGGCTCAAAGAGGATCGGGAGAGTGCCCTTGCAGATGCCGACATGATCATCAAGAACACCTACCGGACTCTGATGACGAGAGGTATGAAAGGGTGCTACATCTACTCTGCAGACGCGGAAACCAGGCAACACTTCCGTAGCTTTGCAGAAACCCAGATGATGGAGCAGACAGATAGCGTTACGGGTACGCCACTTCCTTACGAGGTAGTTGATTACGATTCAGCACTTCCATACGACGGATTTGTTCCTCTCTACGACTTACAGGCAGCAGCCGGCGAATTTAGTGACTTCCAGTCACCGGCTGATGAATTTCAGTGGGTAAAGCTGCCCGAACATTTTGCTACCAGACCGGGCCAGTTTGTTGCTCAGGTGGTTGGTGAATCCATGAACAAGCGCATACCGAACGGCGCATGGTGCCTCTTCAACGAGAATCCCGGAGGAACGCGAAACGGCAAGATAGTCTTGGTACAACATCGGGCTATTGAAGATCCCGATAGCGGCAGTTGCCTCACCGTTAAACTTTATCGTAGTGAAAAAACGATGTCCGGCGATGAACTCTTGAACCAAAAAGTCGTCTTGATGCCCGTTACAAGCACTCATGGATATCGGGATATTGTTATTGAAGATGATGATCTTCACGACTTAAGAGTCGTCGGAGAGTTTGTTGCGGTGTTAGCCTGAGTCCGGTCAATTAAAAACAGTTCGTAATTTTAAGTGAAGTTCTGAGGTATCCCATGAGCCTGTTGGCGGTGAGAACCCTGCCTAGTAGCCTAACCAGACTCAACTGCACGCTCATTGGTCGCAAGGGAACCGTTTAATGAAGGATACACTGGCCTATTACAACAACAATGCCGATGCGTTTGTGGAATCAACGTTTCAAGTCAGCATGGAAGTGCTTTACAAGGAGTTTCTGCCTCGACAAAAAGGGATTTATTATTCAGGGCAGTTCCTGTCTCGGCACGATATAACGCAACGTTCCTGCCCTGGTTTTTGAGGCGGAATGAAGTGTTGATCCCAATAGACTATTTGTAGTGAACGCGCGTATCAGGCTACTCACCGAAGCAACACGATCGTCATAGGAAGTTTATTCATGCACAACGTGCGCGTCGCCATTGTTGGCGCCGGCCTGGCGGGTTTATATGCCGCTTATGTTCTTGAAAAAAAAGGCATCAAAGATTATGTCATTCTTGAGGCGAGGGACGTTCTTGGTGGGCGTATTGCGTCTACCATCCACTCTGAGGGTAAATTTGAGGTGTCGGGTGAGGGCTTCGACCTGGGGCCTGCCTGGTTCTGGCCTGCCTTCCAGACCGATATGGCACAGCTGGTGGATGAGCTCGGGTTAGAGACCTTTCAGCAATTTGAAACGGGCGATATGCTTCTGGAACGTTCATCCAATCAGCCCCCTCAGCGAACGGCGGGGTACGTCAACACTCCACCTTCAATGCGAATCGCCGGTGGCATGTATTCGCTCATTGATGCTCTGTATCAGCGGCTTGATCCAGCGCGGGTTGTGACGGGCCAAACGGTTCGCAGCCTGCGTATTTCAGAGCCCTCTATCGAGCTATTGAGCGAAGATGCTCAAAGGCGAACCGTGAGCTACAGTGCTGACCATGTGCTGCTGGCAATGCCACCCCGATTGGTTGAGTCTCAGTTAACGTTTTCGCCTGCCATACCGGATGAACTTGCCAGGCAATGGCAGGCGACAGATACCTGGATGGCCCCTCACGCAAAATATATTGCCGTGTTTGATCAGCCGTTCTGGCGAGAGCAAGGGTTATCCGGGGAAGCTCGAAGTGCGCTCGGGCCGATGGTTGAGATCCACGATGCCTCTACTCACGGAGGGAAGGCAGCCTTGTTTGGCTTCCTGGGTGTACCTGCGGACGAGCGCCGTCGTGTTTCTGAGGAAGAGCTTATTGCTGCGTGCCGCACACAGTTCGTGCGACTGTTTGGTTCGCAGGCGGAGAATCCAGAGGCAGAATTTATCAAGGACTGGGCTAAAGAGATTTACACCGCCACCCATAAAGATGAAAGATCGTCTGGCAATCACCCCATGCCCGCATTGTCGCCGAGCTCAGGGGCGTGGGCTAACCGAGTAACCGGAATTGGCAGTGAGTGGTCACGTGAGTTTACGGGCTATCTCGCCGGCGCTATTGATGCAGTAAATCGCGGTTTAGAATACAAAAAACTCAACCCATCAGGATGATGCCATGTCCAAATCGCCCCTCGCCCAACCCCTTAAACTCCCCTGCGGCGCAGTCTTGCCAAACCGACTTGCCAAGGCTGCCATGACCGAGGGGCTGGCAGATGATCAGCTACACGCCACCCCCCGCCATGAAACCCTCTACGGTCGCTGGTCCGATGGTGGAGCAGGGCTGCTGATTACCGGTAATGTGATCATTGATCACCGGGTGCTGGAGCGGCCGGGTAACGTGGCCATTGATCCCGCGCCGGCTGAAGGCGAGCCGGAGGGTATGGCGCAGTTGCGTGCCTGGGCCGCTGCGGGTACTCGCAATTGCAACCATTTGTGGATGCAGATTTCCCACGCCGGCCGCCAGTCGCCGCGTTACGTGACCATGCAGCCAATGGGGCCCTCGGCGGTGCAGCTTTCACTTATGGGCAACTATGCCCGCCCACGGGCCCTCACGGAGACGGAGATCCTGGACTTTATCCAGCGTTTTGCCAATGTGGCCCGGATCGCCAAAGAAGCTGGTTTCACCGGCGTTCAGGTGCACGGGGCTCATGGCTATCTGTTGTCGTCGTTTCTGTCGCCGGTGACGAACCAGCGCACGGATCGGTGGGGTGGGTCACTGGAAAACCGCGCCCGCTTCCTGCTTGAGGTGGTTCGGGCGACGCGCGCGGCGGTGGGGCCGAATTTCCCGGTTGCGGTTAAGCTGAATTCGGACGATTTCCGCAAGGGTGGCTTTACGCTGGAGGAGTCGGTGCAGGTGGTGCGCTGGCTCAATGAGGAGGGCATTGACCTGTTGGAGGTGTCCGGCGGCACCTACGAACAGCCGCGATTGCTCGGGTACAGTGGTGATGCCGACACCGCGAGCGATGTTCCAGCCATGCGGGAAAGCACTCGCAAGCGAGAGGCTTACTTCCTGGATTATGCCCAGACGATTCGCGAGGTGTGTGATTGCCCGCTGATGGTTACCGGTGGATTCCGGACTCGTAGGTTTATGGAGGAGGCGATTGCCAGTGGCGAAACCGACATGATTGGCCTTGGCCGGCCGCTCTGCACCGATCCAGATACGCCCAGGGAACTGCTTGAAGGGCACATCGATAAGACGGTTTGCCACGAAGATCACATCAAGCTTGCCCAGCAAGGCTTTTTCTCGCCGGCAAGCCCGCTGATGCCAATCAAAGTCATCAACGTGCTGGGCGGCCAGGCCTGGTACTACCAGCAGATTTTCCGGTTGGCGGGCGGCGAAGAGGCTGATCCGGACCTGGGTATTCTCAAGGCCGTCGGGGCTTACGTGAAGGACGAACTGAGCCGGGCCCGCCGGGTGAAGAAGGCCAGGTCTATTTCATGATCAGAAAAGCATCCAATCCTGCATCTTCAGTTGAAATTCACCGTCTTGGCGCCCGGAAACAAACAGGCTGACTGAAGCCAGGTGCGAAAGATTCAGTGCTGCCTCATCGGTCAATGTTTTGCCGCGCCAGGTAGGGGTGAAATCACTGAAGGGGAGTCGGATGCG
>JAGYPB010000092.1 GCA_018399135.1 Deltaproteobacteria bacterium
CCGCGATGTTCAACGACCTCATGTATGAGGGCAGGGTGCTCGACGACCAGGGGTCACTGTTCCCAACAGCCCCAGCAAAGGAGCTATAGCGGCAAACATCGCCAGCGTCGGCAAAAACCGTTCGAGACGGGGCAGCTGACTCAGCAGGGACTCTTCCAACGCATTATCCAGCATTTCCTGCGACTGGCCAACATGCTGTAAACTGTTCGAAAGTATCTGACAGGTAGGAAACTTTTTCTTGCTTTCGCAGTACTGTCGACAGGCATCCATCTGCCCCTGCTTGACGTACTGGGTTACCTGCTGCAGGATGGAATCGGAGTTGGCACGGATTTTCAAAAAAAACAACAGCCGTTCAAACCCCAGAATAACGGCAAGCAACCCGATGCCCAGAATCGGCCAGACCAGAACCCCCCCCGACTCAAGCCATTCACCAATGCTTTTGCTTTGCGTGAACTGCAGGAAAACCGTGCCGCCCGAGATATCGAGGGGCAGATGATCCTGCTGACCATTCAAAAAACCATCTATCCCGCTTAAAGCAGACTTAGGGATCTGCCCGTTAATGGCGATCAGTTCACGCCCTTCCTCATTGGCCTGAAGATAGCCGAGTTTCCCTTCAGCGCGGTAGACAGCCCCAAGGGCCCCGACTCGGCCAATCTGGCCGGAAATGTCCCTGCCATGGGCGGCAAAGAAATTGCCCTGATAAAGTCGGCTCTCCCCACTTTTGTGAAAATATTCATTGCACAGTGCGATCAGGCCACGTATTTCATCCATCCCGGGAAAAGCCTTTTTAGCCATGATCCGGTCGACAAGTTCACGTTGCCCAGCCAGCTCTACTCCAAGGGGGCTGTGTTCAAACAGATCATTAACCTGCTTGGCAGCACCGAGAACAGTTCCTTGAATACCTTCGATCTCTGCCTGTTCGCTGGTCAACTCACTTTTCAGTTGCTGTTCGATTTTGTTCAGATCAAGCAGTTCATTCTGTGCCAACTGCAGGCTCTGTTTTTCCTTTTTTATCTGCTCCCGTAACTGGGTCAGGGTTTCTTTAATCATGTTCTCATCCTGCTTCAGCAATTGCTCTATCATTGCTGCGCGGGAGCGGCCTTCTTCGTTCATCTTTGACAAAGAAGCGGATACTTCCTGCCAACTGGAGCAGAAAGCACCGGTAGGGATAATAAGCAGGATGGCAAGCAGAACAAGTCGTTTCGTGATCGATATCTTCATCTGTTCAGCTCCCCGTCAGCCTGCGATAATTTCGGCACCGGCAGATCAACCAGCTCTGCTACGCGTTTTTGCTGAACCACGCTAATGGTTGTCTGGATCACAGGTACATAGTCAGTCACAATCGGGGCCCATCGCTGCTGCTGACTATCCCAACGTCCGACATTCTTGTTGTCGAGGGTCAGATAAAACAGTCCGATGCGGCCAAGGCGCAGAATCTGGACAATCGATTCTTCACTCTCCAGCTGCAGTTTTTCTTCGGTCACCTCAACATTGTTGCCGTAATCGGCTTCAACCTGAACAGCCTCCAGCAAGCGTCGCAGCTTTTCGCTCAGTTTCAGATCAGGGTCGGACAGCGACTGCGAAACAAACGCCATCCGTTCCTGCCGTTCATCGGCAAGAAAGGGCAGATCGGCGGCAATCATTGAGGTCAGGTTATCGATGCTGCTGTCGAGAAAAGGTTCCAGCTCCATCCGCAGCTTGCCCATAACTTCCTTCTGATGTTTCAGATCAGCAATATTCTGTTGTTTGTGGGCAAGATACTGCTGATACTTCTTGTTCTGGAAACGATTCCAATCCAGCTGGGTTTTCTGATCCAGCAGTTCGCTGACCAGCGCCTGTTTTTCCGCCGACCACTTGTCAACGTCGATTTGTACAGCTATCTCCTTATTAATAATCTGCCGGTTTTGTTGCTGCAAATCATCGATAGCCCCTGCCGGAGCTGAGGATAGGCTCAGAAAAATACACGTCAACAAAGGACAAATAATGCGACCAAACATAAAAACTCCGATTCAGAATTATTGATGAAAACGGGCATAGGATTGCCGACCATCTGCGTCCTCGGCAGCGGCCTGCAGTAACAGCTCCAGAACCTCCAGGGCATGCCGCGATTGGGTACGGTATTGCTTATCGTTTGCCGCCTGCAGAAAGAATTTCCTGGCCTCTGTCCACTCGCCTAAATGCCAGGCGGCATAACCTTTCAACAGGCTCTGCTCGGAACCGGCAGCAGTTGATTTCAGTACGTCTTGGTAGCGCCCCTGCTGATACAGTAACTGGGTCAAGAGTGATCCCAACGGCGCAGAATCGGGCCAGCGCTCTAACCCCTGTTTGATCATCGTCATTGCTTTGGAGTAATCGTAGCCGCGCAGGTAAAGTCCAGCGAGTTCTTCGACTTGTTGCGGTAGCGGGGCGGGGCCATAGGCCTGAGCCAGTAGATCGGCTGCCCTCACAGGTACATTCAGATAGTTGTAAAGACCCGCCAGAAACTTCAGATCTTCAGCATCAGATGGCTGCAGGCGACTGACAATTTCCATCGCAAAGGCCGCCTGCTGATAGTCCTTCTGTTGTAAGTAAAGCTGCGCCAGCAACCTCCAGTATGGCTCATGCTCCGGTTTCTGCTGTAACAGTTGTTGAAGATGCTGTTGTGCTTCGGTCCACTCTTTCAGCTCCAGATAGCAGGAGAGCAACAGCTCATTCCAGGAGGAATCACCTGCGTTGGACTCTTTAAGAAGTTGCTTGAGGGCAGTCACCGCTTGACGAAAATCTTGCGCCATGTAAAAAGCGACCGCCGACTGGTAGAGCAGCTGAGGGTCTTTCTCCGCGCTGAGTTGATAAGTTATCGCAAACTGTTGGCCGGCAGCAGCGTAATCTTCATGCAGATACAAAGAGGTTGCCAGGGCTGATGAAATCTCCGCATTTTTCGTCTCCAGCGAAAAAGCTGTTGCGAACGCCTTGGTCGCAGCGCCGAAATCCTGGAGCTGGTACTGACAGGTTCCGAGTAGCGAGTAAAACTGATATGGCGTCGCCTCATGTTCATCCAGGTATTGCAGAACGATTCTGGTGCATTGTTTGGCATCGCCAACTTCCAGTGCTTTTTGTGCCTGGTAAATAATCTTGTTCTGTCGATAGCTCATCTTCGAACTGTCGGCCGCTAAAACGGAAACGGATAGACAACACAGAAAAACCATTAAAATTACAGCTGAGAGAATGTGCATAACTTTCCTGAATAACACCGTGTCGGCTCCTAAAAAATCAGGAGCCGACACAGTGAGCATACCTAAGCAATTAGAAATTGAATTTAAGTCCGGCGTTGGCTGACCAGCCGTATTCTTCGAACTGACTCAGGCGACCTGACTCACCCCAGTAGGCTTTGAACGGTTCGTTAGTCAGGTTGATCACGTTGGCGAACACCGTGTATTTGTCCATGATGGTGTACGAAGACGACAAATCAACCTGAAAGTGATCATCGACATAGCGGTCCGTCAACGGCTCATCACCGACATCGTCAAGATAGCTGCTGCGATAAGAACCGCTCAAGCGGACAAAGAAGTCATATTTTTCGTAGGACAACGCCACACTGGCGACGGTGTCGGAATGCCGTAAAAAGTCAAGGGTCCGACTGGCATCGCCGGCCTCGGCAGCCAGAAAATCGGCTTCACTTTCGGACAGCGTCAGGTTTCCTTCGAAAGAAAATCCATCCACCGGCAAAAAAACCAGTTGCTGCTGGTAAACCAGTTCGATGCCGTAAATATTGCCACTATCGCCGTTGCGCCAGGTCGTGAGTTCATAGGTTCCCAGATCGGTTGTCTGCGAGTAAATGAAATCCTTAATATCCTTGTAGAAGAAACCGATCGAGGCCACCCCTATGGAGTCCGGCAGGTAGTAGCTCAGGGTTGCGTCCCAGTTCATCGACTGATAGGGGTCGAGGTCAGGATTGCCAAGCTCGACGTTGCCGTCATCGTCGGTGAATCTGCCGTAGCGGGTATGATCCCATTCCGGGCGCGAAAGCGTGTTGGTCCAGGCCGCGTAGAACACCAAATTATCGGTAAAGTTGTATTTGCCATGTAGGCTCGGCAGGATATTGGTGTAACTATTTTTAGCCTTTTGTGAGCCAACCTCTTCGGTATCTTCATTAAAGGTTGTGCCGGTTGCTTTCAACTCGGTATGCTCAACACGGATACCGGGAATGAGACTGAGCCTTCCAAATTTGGCCTCGCCCATCATGTAGCCGGCATAGACATTCTCGTCCGTTTCATAATCTTCGGCTTTTGAATCTTCAATGTTGTAGTCCATATCGGCAAGGCTGATTGCCCGGAACGGGCTGGACGTGCTTTTGGCGATCAGCGGGATATCACCGCTGTAAGTCGAACGACCGTCATACGTCAGACCCTCAAGGGTATCCAGGTTCGCTGGAATGGCGTCGTACTCGTAAAGCTCCTTATCACTGCTCTTGCTGCGCAGGGCAATGTGGAAACCGGTCTTAAGGAAGGACTGAAAGGAGGTATCAAGTTCTTTTTTTACATTGGTGCTGAAAATCCAGGCATCCTCTTCGACAATCTGCCCACCGGTATCACCACCGTCAAACTCATAGCCACTGAGAACCGACTGGTCTCCTGTAGTTTCGATAAGTGAGGGTGTGTCGCTGGTGGCTCCAGTATAGCTGTACTCCAGATCTTCATTGATGTAGATGACTTCGGTGTCAGACGGAGTATCCTGCTCGGCATAGGAATAGGCGATGTTATAATCGATGGTCCAATCGTCGATTTTATTCTCACCTCCAAGCGAGAGGGTCCAGTTCATCTGGGTTTCTTCTCGATCTTTCATGGCCACTTCGGTTTCGGTGCCCGTGACGGTCCCGTTATCTTGCGAGGCGGCAGACCAATCATCACTAGAAATTTTTGTTGCATGGCGGTATTCGTGATCGGTAAAAGACCCGTACAGGGCGCGCAAATGGTACCTGTTGTTATCGTCAGGTTTATATTCAAAATTAGATGTGATACCGACCCGCTCACGGTTCAGGTCATATTCCCTGAATTCAAACGCGTCGTCAGGGGTGAAAAAGCCGCTCCCATCGGGAAACCATTCATCTGCCTCAACGTTATCAGAGCCAAAATCGCGCTCATCGTAGCTGATGGACACGAGGGCTCCGAACTGCTGTTTATCGCCGAAGACGTTACCGAACGTCAGGTGGGCGTTCGGAGCGAATTTTTCCGTCAGATCACTATAGTTGCTACCGACAGAGCCATGCAGTGTTTGTTCACTACGGTCGAAAGCACTCGGGGAAATGATGTTGATCTGTCCACCAATTGCATCGGCGGGCATGTCAGCGGTCAGGGCCTTAGTGACTTCGAGTGCTCCCATGACGTTCATTGGCAGGGTGTCGAGCAATACCGCGCGGGTTCCGTCATCCGCAGAGGACAAGGCAACTCCGTCGACCGATGCGCTGTTCAGGTGGGGGTCAATCCCGCGGACCATCACGAAGCGACCTTCGCCCTGGTCGCGTTCAATGGAAACACCGGGAATCCGATCAAGCGCCTCTGCAGCGTTCTGGTCTGGAAAGCGACCGATCGCGTCAGACGCGACGATATTTTTAAGATTGGGGGCATTTTTCTGCTGATTCAGTGCCTTTGCCTGACCAACCGCCTGGCCTTGAACAACCATTTGATCCATTTGCATGGAGGTCTGGCTGAAATCGACATCCAGCATTGCGGTAGCACCGTCAGCAACAACGACAGCCTGGGTAACCGATTTATAGCCCAGGTAGCTGAAGGTAATTTCCTGTTCGCCAACAGGAAGCGAAAGCGAAAAATTTCCGTTTCTGTCGGTAACGGTTTTTGTCTGACCATCTTCGGCACTGACCAGAACGCCCATCAGGAAAATGTTATTGAGAGAATCTTTGACTTGACCGGTAACCCGGCCTTTGTCGGCAGACCATGCTGATGTGACCATAAAGGCCAACATCAGCAATGGCAGCAATGTTTTAAGTGGCAGACGACAAAAGAAAGACATGTTACCTCCTGTTTTAATTAATACGAAAGTTAGTGAACGCTGCGGGATTAATAAAAAAAAACGAGTGACCGAACAAAACCTCATTAAATTCATTGCAAACGTTTGCAACTTTGCTATTTAAAAAACCACCGAGCAGATGGTAGTCTTAAAAATTTCGAGAATAAATATTTTTTGGTGTCTGGGAC
>JAGYPB010000093.1 GCA_018399135.1 Deltaproteobacteria bacterium
AGTTGACTTTCGGGCATGGGGAAAATCCTTCGCCGACATAGACGGGTTGATGAATAAAAAAAAGAGAAGAAAATTTTATTTCGACTAAAAAATCCGTGCGGGCATCAAATTTCTAACGGAGCTGAAATGAAAAGTCAACCATAAAAGAGAATTGGTCCGACCAATTTTCATTGGGCTTGCTTTGTAAGTTGGCCGGATACTTTTTGCATGAAAAAAACCGCAGGAATTTATGGGGAACTCCTGCGGTGATTGGTCACAATGTTAAGCTGAACGGGTTGCTAATATTTGCCGAATTCATCATCGTCAAGGGCAATGGTTTGGGCCGTTGATGCTTTAGCCGGTGCCGGTGGTGGTAGTTCGGCCCTCCCCTGGGCTATCGGCTTTGTGGGTGATGTTTTCTGTGAGGGGGCGTGGTGACCCCATGCCGGTGGCCGACCGACAGCGTGTGGATTGCCGGCTAGTTTAAATTTCGTCAGCATGCTACGTAACTCCTGGGCCTGGCTGGCGAGTTGTTCGGAGGCGGCGGCACACTCTTCGGCACTGGCAGTATTCTGTTGGGTTGATTGGTCGATCTGCCCGAGGCCGATATTGATCTGATGAACGCCTTCGGTTTGCTCGTTGATTGTTGTGGCAATTTCACCAACCAGGGTTGATACTTTGGTGATCCCAGAGGTTATTTCGCGCAGTGCGGTCGCCGTTTCCTCGGCAGCCTGCATGCCACGTTTGGTTTTTTGCCCGGTGCCTTCGATCAGGATGGTCGTTTCACTGGCAGCCTTGGCACTGCGTGCAGCAAGATTACGAACCTCTTCGGCGACGACAGCAAATCCTTTGCCGTGATGCCCGGCCCTTGCGGCTTCAACAGCGGCATTCAGGGCTAACAGGTTCGTCTGAAAAGCAATATCTTCGATCGTTTTAATGATTTTGGAGATATCCTGCCCGGCCTTGTCGATATCCACCATCGCCGCCGTCATCCCCTGCATTTTGTCGGCCCCAGTCTGGGCTGACTTCTGCACCGTGACGGCGAGATTGTCCGCTTCGCGTGAATTGCCGGCACTCTGGCGTGATTGTCCAACAATTTCATTCATTGAAGCAGAGATTTCCTCCAGCGACGCAGCGGATTCGGTGGCTCCTTGCGACAAGGTCTGACTGGCGGCGGATATCTCAGAACTGGCAGCTTCGACCTGGTTGGCCGCCCTGAGCAGTTCCTGAACCAGTTCGTTCAGGCTCTGGTTGGCTTTGCTCAAGGGTTCCTTGATCAGGCCCTCGGCTGCGAAGGTAAAGTCACCCTGGGCAAGACGATCAAAGGCCTCAAGTACTTCGTTCTCAAGATTGTCAGCAAAGGAGTCCATGGCCTGGGCCATCTTGCCGATTTCATCCTGCCGATCCATCTCCAGACGTTTGCCCAGCTTGCCATGGGCCAGGTCTTCAATCATCGCCAGGGTCAGGCCGATGGGACGTGTCAGGCTGCGGGTCAGCAGGACACCAAAAAGTAGCGCCAGGATAGTGCCGACAATCATGCCGGCGAGACTTAAGGTTGTTGCCCGGGCCATCTGGTTTTCTGCGGCATCGACCGCATCAGCTGCCCCGGCAGCTGTGAGAGCAATCAGTTCGTCAAGAATCTGATGTGCCTGGTCGGTTTTGGTCTGTACCGGCCCCATCAGTTGCGCCATCATCTCTTCGTACAGGGCTACAGCCTCTTCGGCGATCTGCAGCAGAGCAAAAAAGACATCATAGGTGTCTTCGATAGTCAGGGAGATGACGTCTTCATAGTGTTGTTGTGCGGCGGTTGCATCGCCGCCGCGTCGCAGCTCGCGGTTCTCAGATATGGCTTCATAATATTCAGCATGAGTAGCTCGTGCCTGTCTGATCAAATCACGCAATGTGTCATTATCGGTGTGAAATTGTGCGGTCCAGAGCTCAAAGGGGGAGTTGGGGAGATCGTAGTCCCAGCCGTAACCCATGCCGGTATGGATGTAATCGAGCACCATCACTGCGGTTTCGTACTGGTTGCCGCGAAACTGTTGAAGGTCGGCTTGCAGTCCAACGGGATCGAGGATGCCAAGGGCATCAACAGCGCGTGAGAGTTCCATGAAGCGGGTAACCGCAGACCTGCGTTCCTGCCAGGCAGCGGTGAGTTGTTGCCACAGAGCCCCTTCCTCCGGCGAGCGGGGCAGATTCTGATAAGCGCTGATCGCCTCTTCTACGGCGCTCTGTGCCTGCGCATTTCGCTGGTAAACGCCCTGACGATCACTTAATGAAAGACGCGGATTAAGGAGAGCACGGTTGCCGGCAACCCGTTCCAGTCCGCCGGCCCGCATGGCTTCAAGATATTGGACAGCAGGAAGTTTTTCACTACCGATTTCAGTAACGTTTTCTCCTAAGCCGGTAATACCGCGGACACCAATCAATCCGACTCCCAGGGTAATCAGACCCACCAGCACGAAGCCACCGATCAGTTTGACCCCCAGTCGAAAGTTTTTCATGAACCTCTCCTCGTACTTAGGAATCCCCTCCACGCTTTAGTCTTATAAAAAGCCGGATCCGGCAATCTATGAGAAATAAGGATGCTCTTTGCTATAGGTTGTATAGATAGCACATTTTTATTTATTATTACAGTAGGCTAATTTAAAATGCAACTCTTTTTGTGAGCTTTCTTGCCGAATGATGGTGAAGGGGGAATTGTCCCCCAAATTGCCTTGTAAAAAAGGTAAAGGATCAAACCTTAGTTACGAATAATGTCAGCCAGATGGCCAATAGCTAACGCGTAATTGATGGCCGGGTTGTAGCGGTGGAGAGCGCCGAAGTTGGTCAGCACCAGAAAGGAGGGGCCACTCCCGTTGCCTGTAATGACCAGTCCAGCCTGGGTTGTGGCCGCCACCTCTGCAGATATCAGCGGCGACCCGTCGGCACGTTTAAACCCCTGTTCTTGCCAAAATCCTAAAGGTTTGCGCTCCCTCCAATCGCTGATCGGCGGGGAGAAAGCAGCGGGAGGGCTCACCGCAAAACCCCAGGGCAGGCCTGGTGTCCAACCCGCTTGCCTGAGATAATTCGCCGCGGAAGCCAGGGAATCTGGAATGTTACCGATAATATCACGGCGTCCGTCACCGCTATGGTCAACGGCCAGACGTTCAAAACTTGTCGGCAGAAACTGGGTCTGTCCGAAAGCCCCGGCCCAGGAACCGAGAAAATCATCCATGGTGACGTCGCCTTGTTCCAGGATACGTAATGCGCTGAAAAACTCGTTGCGAAAGAAAGGCTGACGGCGGCCGTAACAGCTTAGGGTTGCAAGGGACTGAATCACCGGGAAGTTACCAGTAGCTGCACCAAAGGATGATTCCATTCCCCAGATGGCGACGATAATTGCCGGGTCTACGCCGTAATGCGCCTCAATGTCAGCAAGCAGGTCGCCATGTTGTGCCATCTTTATGCGTCCGGTTCGGATGCGTCCGTCACTAACCTGACGCTCCAGATACTCAGGAAACGTCAAGGTAAATTCGACCTGACGTTCCATGCGTTCGATGGTTCTCATGTCGGGAGTAAGGCCGGCTGTTGCTTGTTGGAAAATATCGGCGGGAACCCCTTCATTAATTGCTGTTGTGTACAGGTTTGCCAAGCAACGATTAAACTCGTCGTGGGTTGGTTCAGCTCGCGGCGAACCGGTCAACACACATAACAGCAGAAGACCACAAAGCCACGGGATCGAGAAAATAATCAACTTGTTCGGGTAAAAATTCAGCACTATACTCTCCATTGGTGGATCAAAAAAGCTGTGTTAGGATGAGTAGAACAAAGACGTGTGTAGCAGGTCAAGGTGGTGCGTAGTTTGTGTCGATAAAATTACTGGAATGGATGAAAGTTTAGATGCTTTTTTTGTTGTTTCTAGTGCCCATGGCGTTACTCAGCGCTTTTCTTGCCTGGCGCTGCTGGCAGATTAAACATTCGCGCGTTGCGGTAGTAATGGTCATTGCCTGTATCGGCTGCACTGTTTGTTCGGCCCTGCTGATTTATGGCATGCTCTATCTGTATGAGGCGCTCAAGCTTCCGGTTGCCGGATAGTTTATTTCCTGATTATAATTAATCTCTCGTAGATATAATGTATCTGTTCAGCACCGAACCTTCGGATCCTATGTCAAGGGACGCTTTTCGTCATCCATGACCGCTTGCTGTCGCCGTCCATGGCGACAGACACCCTTGCCACAGGATCCGAAGGTTCTGCGCAAGTATAGAGCTGAATAGTTACGATATAATTTTATCCCTCTCCCTCAGGAGAAGGGTTCAGGCTTAAGATTGGTGTTAATCAGAATTTATTTTAGAAAAACGCCGCGATCTGTCCTTTGATGGGAGAATCCACATGGCTCATCGAACGCTGAAATCTTCTGCCTACGATCATATGGTCGAGCGACTTAATCGTTTTCCCCAGGGTGCACCGCCCTCCAAAACCCTTTATCAAATCCTGAAAATTCTGGTTAGTGAAAAAGAAGCGGGACTGATCGCCGAACTACCCATCAAACCGTTTAAGGCAGCCGAAGCTGCCCGGCGCTGGAAATTGAGTGAGGGGCAAAGCCGCACTATTCTCGAGGAGTTGGCCAGTCGGGCGATTCTGGTTGATATTGAAGCGGACGGCGAGACTGTATACGTATTACCGCCACCGATGGCCGGGTTTTTCGAGTTTTCCCTGATGCGTCTGCGTGGAGATGTCGATCAGCAGGTGCTGGCGGAATTGTTTTACCAGTATCTGAATGTCGAGGAAGATTTTATCAAGAGCCTTTTTGTTGATGGCCAGACCCAGCTGGGCCGCGTTTTTGTTAATGAGTCGGTGGTTGCCGATGTTGCCGATGATCAATCCCTTCAGGTTCTTGATTATGAGCGGGCATCAGAAGTGATTAAATCGGCCGGCCATATCGGTGTCGGGCTGTGCTATTGTCGTCACAAGATGGAGCACCTGGGGAAGAATTGCAGCGCGCCGCTGGATATCTGCATGACCTTCAATAGCAGTGCCGAATCCCTGACCCGCAGCGGATATGCCCGGGCGATTGATGCCGCCGAGTGCCTGGACCTGCTTGATCAGGCTTACCAACACAACCTGGTTCAGTTTGGTGAAAATGTTCAGAGCCGGGTAAATTTTATTTGCAATTGCTGCGGCTGCTGTTGTGAAGCGCTGATTGCTGCCCGGAAATATGGCATTCTCCAGCCGGTACATACCTCCAACTTTCTCCCGTTGGTCTTACCAGAAAGGTGCACCGGCTGTGCACAATGTGTTCAGGTCTGCCCCGTTGAAGCGATCGGCCTGGTGTCTGCCAACGATCCGCATCAACCCAAGCGCCATATTGCCAGGGTCAATGATGATATCTGCTTGGGTTGCGGCGTTTGTGTGCGGGTCTGTGCCCCGCGCAGTTTGTCTCTGGTGCCCCGCGCGAAGAGAGTATTTACCCCGGTTGATAACGTGCATCGGATCCTGGTGATGGCGATTGAGCGGGGCAAGCTGCAGAATTTGATTTTTGACAATCAGATCCTTTTCAGTCATCGTGCACTGGCCGCCCTTCTGGGCGCTGTTTTGAAGCTCCCACCGTTCAAGCGGGCACTGGCTAGTGAGCAGATGAAGTCCCGCTATCTGGTCAAGCTGCTGGAATGGCATGGCCGGGGTTGATGGCAGGATCATCTTGCCTGAAAAATGAAAAAGACCACGAGCCTTCACCTTCTTTGTGAGGATCTATCTAGATGAAGTTAATCAGAATGTGCCAAGAAGTTGAAATGATGCTGAGCGAGGTGTACCAGAACTTCTCCACGATAAAAGACATCAATCAAGAGGTTAAAGCTGTTTTTCTGCAATTGGCCAGTGATGAAAAACAGCACGCCATCCTGCTCGATTTCGTCGATAAAATTATTACTAAAAGTAATTTGGAAATTACTGAAAATGAAACGATCAAAAAGGTCGAACGCATGCATGAGAAAGCCCAGGCCGTGCTGCACCGCTCCAGACAACCCATCGGCATCAATGATGCGTTAACCTTCGCCATCAAGCTGGAACGTTATTTCATTGATGTCCACGCCCGGGTGCTGGTGAGTTTGGCAGATACCGAAACCGCAAGACTGGTTCAGTTCCTGGCCCGCGATGAAGATGACCA
>JAGYPB010000094.1 GCA_018399135.1 Deltaproteobacteria bacterium
ATACTGCCACGGCGGAAAGGTCTGTGATATTCGTCTGCCGGAAGGACTGACCGAATCTGAAAAACTGCCGCGGCCGATATTTACCCCGTCGACCAAAGCGCAGTCCGGACACGATGAGAACATTTCCTTTGCTGAAGCCGCAGCCATCGTGGGTGAAAATATCGCCATGCTGGTCCAGGAAATCAGTATGGACCTCTATCTTTTCGCGGCGGACTACGCCCTGAAACGTGGAATCATCATCGCCGACACCAAATTCGAGTTCGGCCTGACCAATGACGGGCAACTGGTGTTGATTGATGAGGCTCTAACCCCTGACTCTTCGCGTTTCTGGCCCGCTGAAGCGTACGCTGCCGGACGTCCGCAGGCCAGCTTTGACAAGCAATTTGTCCGCGACTATCTGGAATCCATTAAGTGGGACAAAGAACCTCCGGTGCCGATCCTGCCGGAGGATGTCATCCGCAAAACCCGCGAAAAATACGCAGAAGCACTGCGCCGACTGACAAGCTGATATGAACATTTCCCACGCTATCGATGAATTAACAATTGACGCGTCAACCCCCCACACAGCTGAAGTGCTACCGGATCAGCGACTTGCTGCTCATATAAACGCCGCAGTGCGCCTGCTGAGAATCGGCCAGGTGGTTTCCTTTCCCACCGAAACAGTTTACGGACTCGGCGGTGATGCCCGTAGTTCGGTTGCTCTGAAGCGAATTTTCCAGCTGAAAGGGCGGCCAGCAGACCATCCCCTGATTGTTCATCTGGCTGACGCCGCACAACTGTACGAATGGGCCCGTGATATTCCGGCGCTAGCCTGGACACTCGCTGAACATTTCTGGCCCGGCCCTTTGACCTTGATTCTGAAAAAAGCCGCCGGAGTTCTGCCGCTGGTGACCGGCGGGCAAGACACCATCGGACTACGGGTGCCGGCCCATCCCTTAGCCCTGGAACTATTGCGGGCTTTTGACAGCGGCCTGGCGGCGCCATCGGCCAATCGTTTTGGTTGCGTCAGCCCAACCTGCCCCGCACATGTGCGCGATGAGTTTGCAGACAAACTTCCTCTGGTGCTTGATGGGGGTTGTTGCCAGGTAGGGGTGGAATCAACCATTCTCAGCCTGGTGTCGGATAAACCCGTTCTGCTCCGCCCTGGAGGCATTTCGCTCATTGAACTCGCTAACGTGCTTGGCTGTCGACCCGGCACACAGGATACCACCGAAGTCGGCATCAGGGCGCCGGGGCTGCTGGCATCTCACTATGCAACACGAACCCCCTTGCAAGTCATCAATGGATCTGGTTTCTGGCTGCGGCTGAAACAGCTGTGCACCCGAGGGGTGCGCGTGGCCTGCATGATTTTTGAGCAGCCTTCTCATGAGATGGCTCATACCCATCGCAAACAGATAATCACCATGCCGAACGAACCACAGGCCTACGCCAGAGGATTATACCGGGTCATGCGAGACCTGGATTGTGGGAACTATGACCTGTTGCTGGTCGAGGCCCCTCCGCAGTCGGAAGAATGGTCAGCCATCAATAACAGGCTGCAACGAGCAGCCGCTAATGAAACAATAACAGGAGAAATTGAGTATGACAGCAAACAATTCAAACACAGCGCCCCATGACACCATTTTGGTCGGTATCCTCACCGGCAGTCCCAATGACCTGCCGAAAGTGGTAAAAGTCCGTGACACGCTGGATGAACTCGGTATACGTAGCGAGATCGTCGTCGCTTCAGCACACCGCACCCCTGACAAGGTCTTCGCCTATCTCGATCGTGCTCACACCGAAGGAGTGCAGGTACTGATCGGTTGTGCTGGAGTTGCTGCGCACCTGGCCGGGGTGGTTGCCGGTCATACCCGCCTGCCGGTCATCGGGCTACCCCTTGGCAACGGCCCCCTCTCAGGCTGGGACAGCCTCCTCTCTACAGTGCAGATGCCACCCGGCGTGCCGGTAGCAACAGTGGCGGTAGATGGATCACGTAACGCGGCGATCCTCGCTGCACGCATTCTGGCACTGAAATATCCCGCCATCGATGCCGCCCTGGAGAAGTTGGCTGACCAGGAACGGCAACGCTATGACCAGACCGCAGACGAAGCACTGGCAGCGCTAAAATCGCCCACCTGAAAAGGAAGGATAAGATCATGGCAAAACGCTTAATGTCGGGCAACGCGGCCATTGCCCGGGGGGCATACGAGGCAGGAGTCAAGGTCGCATCAGCCTACCCGGGAACCCCCAGCACGGAAATCCTTGAGAACCTTATCAACTACCTGGCGGTTGATGCTTCCTGGGCTCCCAATGAGAAGGTTGCCCTGGAGGTCGGGATCGGAGCCTCCTTTGGCGGTGTTCGCGCCCTGGTGACCATGAAGCATGTTGGCGTCAACGTGGCGGCTGACCCTCTGTTTACCCTTTCCTATATCGGTGTACGCGGAGGTCTGGTGCTGGCATGCGCAGACGATCCCGAGATGCATTCTTCCCAGAATGAGCAGGATAGCCGCAACTATGCCAAGTTTGCCAAAGTGCCGATGTTTGAACCGGCTGACAGTGAGGAAGCGCGTGCCTTCACCCGTCTGGCGTTCGACGTCAGCGAACAGTTTGACACGCCGGTTATGCTGCGCTCGAATACCCGGATATCTCACGGCAAGTCAATCGTCAATCCGCAGGAGCCGGTCGCCGAGCTGCCTCAAGCAGGATTAGTACGCGACCCGGCAAAAATGGTCATGCTCCCGGCTAATGCCCGTAACCGACATCCCTTAGTCGAACAGCGGATCGTCGACCTTGAAGCCTGGGCCTGCGAACAGCCATTCAATCGTGTCGAAACCGGCAGCGGCAAGGTCGGTGTTATCACTGCAGGAATCGCCTACCAGTATGCTCGCCAGGCATTGCCACAGGCACACATCCTCAAACTTGGCATGGTCTATCCACTGCCGAAGCAGTTGATCCTCGACTTTGCCGCCCGCTGCGATACTCTCTACGTGATCGAAGAGCTTGATCCTTTCATCGAGGAGCAGATCCGGGCCATGGGGATCCGGGTCATCGGCAAAGAACTGATCCCGATCTGTGGTGAACTGACTCCGGAACGACTTGAAACGGCCTTGTTTGGCACCAAGCCCGATGCTGCCGTTATACATTCCGAATCTCTACCCGGCAGGCCACCGAATATGTGCGCCGGATGTTCTCACCGCGGAGTGTTCCTCACCCTGAAACGCCTGGGCGCTTATGTGACCGGGGACATCGGTTGTTACACCCTCGGCTTCCTGCCACCATTATCAGCCATGGATACCTGTGTTTGCATGGGCGCGGGGATCAGCAATGCCACCGGCTTGATCAAGGCGGTTCCCGAACAGGAGCGGCACAAGGTTGTCGGGGTGATGGGAGATTCAACGTTTCTGCATACCGGCATCAACAGCCTGATCGACATGATTTACAACGGCGGTCGTGGCACCGTAATATTGCTCGACAACCGTATTACCGCCATGACCGGGCGTCAGGAAAATCCGGGGTCCGGCTACACCCTGGCGGGGATTGAGAGTCCTCCCATCGATTTGCAGGCGTTGTGTCGGGTGCTCGGTGTCAAGCATGTTCAGATGATCGACCCCTATGATCTGACACAGACAGAGCAAGTAGTGCAACAGGAGATGGCACGCCCGGAGCTGTCGGTTGTTATCGCCAAGCGCCCCTGCATACTGGACCGACGCCATGGTCCCGAGCCGGCACCGCCCCTTAAGGTTATTGAGGAGCAGTGCAGTGCCTGCAAAATCTGTATGAAGTTGGGCTGCCCTGCTCTGACCTGGCAGCAGGAACACAACACGCCGAAAGCCCATATCGACCCACAACTGTGCAGTGGCTGCAAATTGTGTCAACAGTTGTGTAAATTCACTGCGATCGAGGTTCATAATGACTAATGATGTCCGCAATATCCTGCTGGCCGGGGTCGGTGGGCAGGGGATCCTGCTGGCCAGCGAACTGCTTGCCGAAGTGCTGTTACTGGCCGGCTATGATGTCAAAAAGAGCGAAATTCACGGCATGTCTCAGCGCGGCGGCAGTGTCACCTCCCATGTGCGCTACGGCAGCAACGTCCTGTCACCCTTAATCAAGCAAGGGGATGCGGACATCCTGTTTGGATTTGAACTACTTGAGACCTACCGCTATCTACCGATGTTACGCCGGGGTGGCGACGTTTTTGCCAACAACCAGTCTATTCTGCCGGCACCGGTGGCCATTGGAACGGCCGAGTATCCGCATGAAATTCAAAATAAAATACGTCATGCCTGCCCTGATACTCATTTTGTCGATGGGTTAACGCTGGCATGTCAATCTGGTCACCCGCGAACCGTCAATATGGTACTGCTTGGCGCCTTGTCAACAGCTCTGAATATTCCCCATACGCTCTGGAATGAAACCATTACCGAAAAAGTACCTCAACAACTTTTGCAGGAAAATCAGTTCGCCTTCCAGCTTGGCCGTAACAGCCAGGCCATGACACCAGAAACCATTTAACAAGGAGGTCAACCATGCGGGACGTCAACAAATTTATTTCCGGATTCAAGCGATTTCAAAAGGACTGGCTGGGACCGGACGCCGGCCTTTTTGACAAACTGAAAAAAGGGCAATCCCCCTGTACGATAGTGATCGCCTGCAGCGATTCGAGGGTGGATCCGCTCTTTCTCACGAATAGTCGACCGGGCGACCTTTTTGTCGTTCGCAACGTCGCTAATCTGGTCCCGCCCTGTGAACCAGACGCTGGGCACCACGGAGTGAGTGCTGCCCTGGAATATGCCGTCTGTCATCTGGAAGTCGATAATATTATCGTGATGGGTCACTCGCAATGTGGTGGTATCAGGGGGCTAATGGAAGGAATCTGCGCCTGTAGTGAGCATTCATTTATCGGCAGCTGGGTCGGTATTGCTCAACATGCGAAGGAAAAGGTGCTTGCAGAGCTGCCTGACAAACCAATGGATATGCAGGCTGGCGCCTGTGAAAAAGCCGCTATACTGGTTTCTCTCGAAAACCTGATGACTTTTCCCTGGCTGAAAGAACGCGTCGACAACGGACAACTGGCACTGCACGGCTGGTATTTTGATCTGCAGACGGGCACCTTGTCCGGGTATTCTACCGATACCAGCAGCTTTGAGAGAATCAGCTAAGCAAAGGCAAACGACCTTTAGAAAAAAACACCACATATTTTGCGATATGCTCCAGTCGGATATTTTTCAGCTGTCGGATGCTAAGATACTTTCCCTGCTAACGGATTTTACGAGACAACGGAGTGTCGCGATTCAGGAAGAATGACGGCAGTGTAAATTCTCGTCAAGGTTGATATTCAAATATCACTCCTGGCAACCGGTTATGACCACGAGAGAGAAGAAAGCTATGCGCCAAAATGAATATCTGAAGGAACGCAGCAGGAGACTGGACGAGATAGCCGCGAAGCCAACACCGAAACGATCACAAGTGGAAGCCTACGCGCAGCACGATAGGCTCGAGCAGCTTTCCAGAAAAGAAGCTATCGCAGAGATAGAACAACTTCCTGGAGATGAGTGACCTCCCCGCTCACGCCACCGCCTGCTTGACTCTATCTTATCAAGGTGTTGGTTCCAACATTGGCTTGATAAAAACTGGCAGGTTATTTTCAGAATGTGTTAGAGAGGAGAATGAGAATTTCAGATTAAATTGCATCTGACCATCGTCATTGTTTTAGAGGCAGGGCGGTGGGACTAAAGAGGAGCCCCACCGCCCCCTCCATGCAGGGATTGGCCTTGAGCGTGACCGAAAGGTAGCCCGAACCAAAACAACAAAACAAAAAGCCTAGCCGACATCAGCTAAGTCCTTGTTTTTACTGGCGGAGGGGGTGTCCTTATGGATGATAGCTTAAGTTACTGTTTTTGTTATTTATATTGATAGCATCACTAAATTATACCCCCATTTGATACCCCCACACTCAAGGGTCTACGCTTTATTTTTAACAGTCGCTGCAGAGATTGTGCAGATTCTTCCGGCGCCAGCGCACATCGTCAACGCTTAATATTTTTCATGGCGAGCATTCTTTGCCTCTTGCACGAGATCCACTCGCCTGACCTGCACCTTCTTGATG
>JAGYPB010000095.1 GCA_018399135.1 Deltaproteobacteria bacterium
GGATTAAAAATCTTCTACTGACGCACCAGGCGGATAGGGTCAGTAGTATTCTCAAAGTTTGAGCGGAAGGGATTAATATCAAGACCGCCACGCCGAGTATAGCGGGCATAGACCGTGAGTTTTTGCGGACAACAATGGCGCATCAAGTCAAAAAAGATTCGTTCGACACACTGTTCGTGAAACTCATTATGCTGACGGAAGGAGATCAGATAACGCAACAGGGCTTCGCGGTTTATTTTCCCTCCCTGATAGCGAATCAGCACACTCCCCCAATCAGGTTGGCTGGTTACCAGACAGTTGCTCTTGAGCAGATGACTGTGCAGCTCCTCCGCCACAACGAATTCTTCATTCGCCGCACCGACCAGCACCCGTGGATTGAGCCGGTAGTCTAAAACCTCAATGTCGAGGTTGTCGAGACATTCACCGGGGAGGACGCCTACCTGCAAGCGAAAAGAATCTTCCAGAGCCCACAATTCGACCTGCACCTCGCCGCCACTGGCGCGGCTGAGGTCTTCACGCATCTGCTCCACCACTGCCGTTTCATCAGGGTAACGGGTCTGATTAAAGGAGTTAAGATAGAGCTTGAATGACTTGGATTCGATCAGATAAGGAGTGTCACAGGCAAAACGAAACTCCCCCACGGCAACCACCGGTTTGCCTTTACGGTTCAGCCAGGACAACTCATAGGCGGTCCACAGATCAACACCGCCAAAAGGCAGTTCTTTGGCCAGGCCAATCTCATCACGCTTGACCTGGCGCGGAAAAGGGCAAAGCAAAGACGGATCGTAGGTGTCCTGATATCGGGTTGGTTTCCCCAAGGGAAGATATTGCTCAAAATCCGACATTTTTGTTCCAAAAGCTCCATGCAAAGAAAATCGATTTCCACTGATATCGCAGAAATGCTATGATGTCATGCTGACATGCAAACAGAAAATTCTGTTTGAGAATAGTTTTATTTCTTTTACCCGTCAACATGGAGAAACATTATGAAAGTCGGATTGGTCGGTTGGCGTGGCATGGTCGGTTCCGTTCTGATGCAACGGATGCTCGAAGAAAACGACCTTGCCGGAGTTGAAGCGGTTTTCTTTTCAACTTCCCAGGCCGGAGAAAAGGCACCCCAGTTTGGACAGCTTGGCAACAGCACCCTGGAGAGTGCTTCAGACCTGACCAAGCTTGCCGAGCAGGATATTATTATTACCTGCCAGGGTGGTGATTACACCAAAGAAGTTCACCCGAAATTGCGGGCTGCGGGTTGGGACGGTTACTGGATCGATGCAGCATCCTCCTTACGCATGGAAGATAATGCCGTTATCATTCTTGATCCGATCAACCGCAAGGTGATTGACGAAGCCCTGACAAATGGCTGCAAAGATTTCATCGGCGGCAACTGTACCGTCAGCCTGATGCTGATGGCTATTGGCGGGCTGTTCAACGCCGGCCTGGTTGAATGGGTCAGCTCCATGACTTATCAGGCAGCATCCGGATCCGGAGCGCCCAACATGCGCGAACTACTGCTGCAGATGGGCAACCTCCACCATTCGGTGGCTGAACAACTGCAGAATCCCGGTTCTGCAATCCTCGAAATCGATAACAAAGTCACTTTGGCCCTGCGCAGCAACACCATGCCAACAGCCGAGTTCGGTTTTCCTCTGGCCGGCAACCTGCTTCCGTGGATCGACCGTGAAGTGGAAGACGGACAGAGCCGTGAAGAGTGGAAAGGTATTGCCGAAACCAACAAAATTCTCGGCAATGCAACGCCCATCCCGGTTGACGGCATCTGTGTCCGTGTTGGTGCTATGCGCTGTCACAGCCAGGCCCTGACCATCAAGCTCACTAAAGACGTACCCATCAGTGAGATTGAACAGCTGATTGCCCAGAGCAATGAGTGGGCCAAGGTCGTTCCCAACACCAAGGCGGACTCCCTCGCTCAGCTCACCCCGGCAGCTGTTTCCGGCACCCTGGGTATTCCCGTCGGTCGCCTGCGCAAGATGAAATTCGGCCCACAGTACCTGTCGGCCTTTACCTGCGGCGACCAACTCCTGTGGGGTGCGGCAGAACCATTGCGGAGGATGTTGAGAATTCTCGCTGAACGCTGAAAAAATCGCCTCGAGTTGCCGGAAGGTAGCTCGAGGCGATTAAACTTACCCGGATGATGTGTCGATAAATAAGCAACTAAAGGAGTATCTATGTTCAGGGATCTCATCAAGTTGCTGGCGTTGCTGATTCTCCTGGCATTCGTTATTGCCGGCATCTATTTCGCCGGACAGTCAATTGACAATACGGCCAAGTATCGCCATCCCATCACCCAGCCAGGCGCGCGCTGGTAAGAGCTGATCATGTCAGCCTGCACTTTTATCTTCAATGCCCGCAGCGATAGCTGACATAGCACGTTCAACAATCAATATATGGGTCGCCTTTTCATCGGCAAGATCGAAGAGATCAGTACAATCAACCGGCGACCCGAATCGAACCATTCCCTGCTGTCCCCAGGCACCAACCCGCCAACGATTTAATCCAACCAGAGAAACCGGGATAACCACCGGTCGATGCTCATAAATCAATTTCCCCACGCCACGGTTGCCGGCCCCGAGCTGCCCATCCTTGTGTCTGGTTCCTTCGGGAAACAGCATGACAGCATCATCTTTCAACAGACGTCCCAACTCTTTACCGGCGCGCAGATCCCGCCCACGCTTGACCGGAAAGGCCCCCCACGAACGAAAAATGACTGACAGCAAAGGGTTGCGAAAAAGTTCTTCTTTTGCCGGTGCCCACACCATCTTCCATGGGCGCTGTTGTAGAATTGCCGCCGGCAGCAGCACTGTATCGAAAGCGGAAATATGATTAGCAACAAAGAGAATCCCACCCTGATCGGGAATCTGCTCACCACCTACAATCTGACAGCGATTGATAACCGTTGCGTATAAAGCAATCACTGCGGCACTGATGCCGACCCAGAATCGCCGTAAAATTGATGTTTTCACGATCTAAACAACCCTCTCGTCTATACGAGGACATGACAAGGCCAACATTATGACGCGTTTTATATTGTCTGTCATGCGCTTTCTTTAACCTGACACAGTGTCAATAAGATCTGCTATGATTAGCAGCGGTACTAATTTTTGGCCCGGTCCGCTAAAAATCTAACGATGAGGTGCTCATGTCCACACTTACCGCTTTACCTGCCTGGCATTCCTTGCAGCAACACGTTAAAAGCATGGAACACATCCACTTACGTGACCTTTTTGAACATGATCATGATCGTTGTCACCGCTTTTCTTTACATCTTGGCGACACCCTGTTTGACTTTTCCAAGCATCGGATGACCGACACTACCCTTGATCTGCTTCTTAATCTTGCCCGTCAGTGCAATCTGACCGATAAAATTGAGGGTATGTTCAACGGTAAAAACATCAATACTACCGAAAACCGCGCAGTGCTTCACACCGCGCTGCGGAATCGCAGTAATCGCCCGGTGCTTGTCGACGGCAAAGATGTCATGCCGGATATCAATGCAGTACTCGCACAGATGCGTACATTCAGCGACCAGGTGCGTGATGGCCAATGGCGTGGTGCTACCGGCAAATTGATCTGCGATATTGTCAATATCGGCATTGGTGGTTCAGATCTAGGCCCGCTGATGGTGACAGAAGCCCTGAAGCCTTACCGTCACGAGCGCCTCAAGGTTCATTTTGTTTCCAACGTTGATGCTACGCACCTGTGCGAAACCTTGCGTGGACTGAACCCGGAAACGACACTGTTTCTCATTGCCTCAAAAACCTTTACCACCCAGGAAACCATGACCAATGCCCACTCAGCAAGGCGTTGGCTGATTGAACAGTCGGGTGATGAAAATGCCGTTGCCAAACATTTCATTGCCATCTCGACCAACAGCGAAAAAGTCATTGATTTCGGTATTGATCCCGCCAATATGTTGGTCTTTTGGGACTGGGTCGGTGGACGCTATTCCCTGTGGTCAGCTATTGGTCTTTCCATTGCTCTATTGATCGGAATGGATGGCTTTGAAGAGTTGCTTGAGGGTGCCCATCTGGTGGATGAGCATTTCAGAACCCGGCCTTTGGAGGAGAATATTCCGGTGCTGATGGGGTTGATCGGTATCTGGTACAACAATTTTTTTGCTGCCGACTCACTGGCGATTCTCCCTTACGACCAATCCCTCCATCGTTTTGCGGCCTACCTGCAGCAAGCTGACATGGAAAGTAACGGCAAATCTGTCACCCTGGCTGGTGAATCTGTCGATTATTCAACCGGCCCGATTATATGGGGAGAACCGGGAACCAACGGTCAGCACGCATTTTATCAACTGATCCATCAGGGCACCAAATTGATCCCTACCGACTTTATTGCCGCAGTTAAATCCCATAACCCCTTAGGCGACCACCAACAGATCCTGCTATCCAACTTCATTGCCCAACCGGAAGCCTTGATGATGGGGAAAACAGCAGCAGAAGCACGCCTGGAACTTGAAGTAGAAGGATGCCCTGAGGAAGACATCAAACGACGACTGCCTCACAAGGTTTTTTCCGGCAACCGACCCAGCACGGCCATTCTCATGCAGCAACTGACACCACATACCCTGGGCAGCCTGATTGCTGTTTACGAACATAAAATATTCACGCAAGGCGCGATCTGGAACCTTAATCCGTTTGATCAATGGGGAGTGGAGTTAGGGAAACAACTGGCAAAAACAATCCTTGCCGATTTAACCTCTCAGACACCGACTACCGGACACGATAGCTCGACGAATGCATTAATCAATGCGTGCAAGTCGTATTAATAAGACTTGCTGTTCATTTTAACTGTTTTTTCAATAACCGCAACAATCAACTTTAGTGAAATTTACTTTTTTCGGCGCCTGGAGGATTGGCTCTTCTGCTTGTTTGGCACCTCAGCTCTTTTCTTGCGCCCACCACCCTTGATTTTTTCCGGCACAGTCAGCGGACTGAAATCGATGCGCCGCCGCGCTGTATCAACCCGTTCCAGCTTGACCTCAAGAGGCATGCCAACCCTGAACTGCTGACGGCTACGTTCCCCGGTCAAAGCGAGGGTCGATGGGTCGTAATGGTAATAATCACCGGTCAGATTGCGTACGTGCACCAAGCCTTCAACGAGAACTTCATCCAGCTCGACAAAAAATCCAAATTCCGCAACAGACGAAATAACGCCGGTAAAAGTTTCACCCACCCGATCCTCCATCAGCTGACAACGGCGCAAATCAGCCAGATCGCGTTCAGCTTCCATAGCACGTCGTTCCCGGCTCGAACATTCAGATCCCAGAGTTTCGAGCAATGAGACCCCCGGCGCGATGCTCTTTGCTGCACCAGTTAATGCCTGTTTAAGAACCCGGTGTATCAGCAGATCAGGGTAACGCCTGATGGGTGAGGTAAAGTGGCAGTACTCCTCTGCCGCCAGGCCAAAATGCCCTTCGTTGTGGGGGGTGTAAACCGCCTGCTGGAGACTGCGCAGCAACTGTTCACTGATCAGCCGGCCTTCCGGCTGGTCGGCGACATCAGTAAGCAATTCCTGCAGCGACTGATGAAGATTTTTTCCCAACACCAAACCATGACCGCAGCTGGCGGCAAGTTGCTGTAACTCCTCCAGTTTAGCATCGTCCGGCTCACCATGAATACGATAGAGAAATGGCCACTCCTGAACGTTAAGATAATGGGCAACTGCTTCATTGGCTGCGAGCATGAGTTCCTCGATCACATGGTGAGCAACAGTGCGCTCAACCTTGACCAACTCCAGCGGGCGGCCGCTGTCGTCAACACGAATTTCCACTTCAGGCAGATCCAGATTGAGGCTACCCCGAGCATAGCGCATCTGCATAAGAATCTGCGCAAGTTCCGCCATCTGCTGCAGTGATTTCCGGCTACCGGCAGGAACCGCTTCACGATCCCCGCCTTCAAGGAAATCAGCTACCTGGGCATAAGTCAGGCGGGCGCAACTGTTCATGACA
>JAGYPB010000096.1 GCA_018399135.1 Deltaproteobacteria bacterium
GCCGGAAAAGCGGGATTGGAGCTTAATATAGTCACAATACTGCTGGTCTATCTGGCTTTGCTTACGATAACTCCGTTGCTTCAATATTGGAAAAGCCTGCTGGATGCCGGTTATCAGGTCAGTGCACTTGCGCGAACTCCGGAAAAGCTCAGCGGACGCCCATGGGCCGGCCACCCCAATCTGAAAATCATCAAAGGAGATGTGCTTGATCCTGACAGCCTGATGGCAGCGGCGACCGGTTGTCGCGCCGCCTATTATCTGGTTCACTCGATGCTGCCCGGAGTTACTGATTTCGCCGGCACAGACAGAACTGCCGCAGAAAACATGGCCAAAGCGGCAAGTGCAGCGGCACTGGAGCAGATGATTTACTTAAGTGGTCTGGGGGACAGCGACAGCACCTTAAGCCATCATCTGCAGTCACGTACCGAAGTCGGCGATTATCTGCGCCAGGGAGAGGTTCCAGTCACTATTCTGCGTGCCGCCATGATCATTGGCTCCGGCAGCGCGTCTTTTGAAATCCTGCGCTATCTGGTCGATCGCCTGCCGGTCATGGTAACACCACGCTGGGTCGACACCCCCTGCCAACCGATAGGTGTGCGCAACGTTCTTCATTACCTCATCGGCTGCCTGGAGCAACCCCAAACCATCGGCAAAACATTCGATATAGGACAGCCAAAGATTACCAATTACCGAGAGCTGATGGAGGTTTATGCCGAAGAGGCCGGATTACGTAAACGTCTGATTATCCCCATCCCCTTGTTGACACCGCGGCTGAGTTCATACTGGATTCATCTGGTCACCCCGGTTCCCGCGACCATTGCCCGTCCTCTGGCTGAGGGGTTGAGTAACCCGGTAGTCTGCAGCGAAAACAGCATCACAGCCTTGTTGCCGCAGGATCTTTTCGATGCCCGCACAGCGATCCGTCTCGCCCTTGACCGCATTCGCCAACAACAGGTAGAAACCACCTGGACAGGTTCAGGGATTCTCAAACCAGCCGAGTGGAACAGCGTCGGTGATCCGAGCTGGGCCGGCGGAAGTGTTTTTGAAGACTCTCGTGAATTGACGTTACAAGCAACACCCCAGGAGATCTGGCCGGCAGTTACCGCCATCGGCGGGGATGTCGGCTATTACTACGCCAACTGGCTGTGGCACCTGCGTGGACTGATTGACCGCCTCAGCGGTGGAGTCGGTCTACAGCGCGGGCGTCGTAGCGCGGCAGTTCTTTGCCCTGGCGATGTCGTTGATTTCTGGCGGGTACTGACTGTCAAGCCACACCAGTTACTACTGCTGATAGCAGAAATGAAGTTGCCGGGGAAGGCCACCTTGTCATTCAGATTAATAGAACAGGAAAATGGGGTTACTACGTTGCAGCAAACTGCACGTTTTCTGCCCAGAGGGTTGTTTGGCCTGCTCTACTGGTATGCAGTAACCCCTTTTCATATTTTCGTCTTCAACGGCATGATCCGCGGCATTGCCAGAGCAACGGGAAAACCCATCATCTCGGGGCCGAACCGAATCAAAGCACCAGACACCTATGCTGATCCATAAATCCTTCACCACTATCAGCGATCAGATAGCAATTTTTGTAACTATTCGGCTGTAGACCGTGCGCAGGATCTTCGGATCCTGTGGCAAGGGTGTTTGTCGCCATGGATGACCCAACGGGAAACCATCGCGTCCCTTGACATAGGGTTCCCTATCCGGTGCTGAACAGATACTGTATTTCAAACATATTTCCCATCCTCACCAACTTTTTTCGCCGGCACCGCCTGCAAACGCCAGATATCATCATTGTACTGGCACATGGTGCGATCAGTAGAAAACTTTCCGGAAGCAGCGCTATTCAAAATACTCATCCGCGTCCAGGCCTGCTGATCTCGATAGGCCTTTGACACTTCTTCCTGGGCAATACGATAACTGTCAAAATCAGCGGCAACCATCCACAGATCGTCAGGATTGAGAACAGCGCGAATAATCGGATCAAAGATTCCCGGTTCAAATTGATTGAAATGGCCACTCTGCAACAGTTGCATCACCTGCGCCAGATGCTCGTCTGCAGCGACAATAGCAGCGGGGTCATAATGGCGGCGGCGTTCTTCCACCTCCTCGGCCGAGAGACCGAACAAAAAGAAGTTTTCTGCTCCGACCTCTTCACGCATCTCGATGTTGGCGCCGTCCAGGGTACCAATGGTCATGGCACCGTTCATCATGAACTTCATATTACCGGTACCGGAAGCCTCCTTGCCGGCAGTAGAAATTTGCTCGGACAGGTCGGTACCGGCACAGATGATCTCCATGGCGGAGACATTGTAGTTGGGCAAGAAAACCACCTTGAGCAGGTCGCCCACTTGGGGATCGTGATTGACCACTGTAGCGACATTATTTACCAGCTTGATAATCAACTTGGCCATGGCATAACCGGGCGCGGCCTTGCCGCCAATCAGAATGGCGCGCGGCACCCAATCTGTGATATCCCCCTGCTTGATGCGATGATAAAGATGAATGACATGCAGGACATTAAGCAGCTGGCGCTTGTACTCATGGATACGTTTGACCTGGACATCGAATAAACTGTCGAGGGGGAAAGTGACGTCACATTTTTCTACCACAAACTCGGCCAGCCGCTCTTTATTAGCCCGTTTGACCAGTTGCCACTGCTGCTGGAAATCACTGTCATCGACAAGCTTTTCCAACGCTTTTAAAGCAGGAAGATCGGTTGTCCAACCACTGCCGATCCGACTGTTGATCAATTCTGCCAACATCGGGTTGGCATAGGCAAGCCAGCGCCGCTGCGTCACGCCATTGGTCTTGTTGTTGAATTTTTCCGGCCACATTTCATAAAAATCACGGAACAACCCCTGCTGCAACAACCGCGAATGCAATGCGGCGACTCCGTTCACCGAAAAGCTGCCAACGATCCCCAGATAAGCCATGCGCACCTGCGGCGACGGCCCTTCCTCAATTAACGACATCTGCCGCTGGCGTTCCAGATCTCCGGGCCACCGTAAGGCGACGTCTTTGAGGAAACGCGCGTTAATCTCATAAATGATCTCCAGTAACCGCGGCAATAGCTGCGCAAACATGCGTACCGACCACTTTTCGAGCGCTTCGGGCAACAGGGTATGATTGGTGTAAGCCATGGTGGACTGAGTGATTTTCCAGGCTTCATCCCAGGTAAGATGGTGCTCATCCATCAGCAACCTCATCAACTCCGGCACCGCACAACAGGGGTGAGTATCGTTGAGCTGAAAGCAGTTCAATTCAGCAAAGCGGCTGAAGTCATTTCCCTTGATGTTTATCCAGCGCTCGATCACATCCTGCAGGCTGGCCGACGCAAGAAAATATTGTTGGCCCAGACGCAGATTCTTACCGTTTTCGCTGGCATCATTGGGGTAAAGCACCATGGTGATTTTTTCCGCTTCATTCTTTGCCGCCACCGAGCCGGCATAATCACCCGCGTTAAACTCTCCCAGGTCAAATTCTTCCGTCGCCTCGGCACGCCACAGACGCAGGGTATTGACGGTACCATTCTGATAGCCCGGAATCGGGACATCGTAGGGGATCGCCTGCACGTCCTGGCTGTTAACCCAGCGCACCCGACGCCTGCCATTATCATCGTAATAGTGTTCACTACGTCCACCGAATTTGATCCGCTGCCGATACTCACGCCGCTCCACCTCCCAACGGTTCATCATCGCCAACCAGTGATCCGGTTCTTCAACCTGGTAACCATTGTTGATGTTCTGTCGAAACATGCCATACTCGTAACGGATACCATAGCCGTGCACCGGCAATTGCAGTGTTGCACAACTGTCGAGAAAACACGCTGCCAGACGCCCGAGGCCGCCATTACCCAAACCAGCATCCGGTTCGACATTGACAAGGTCTTCATAACGAAGACAAAGGTGTGTCAGGGCCTTTTCAAGCTCCTCTTCCAACCCCAGATTGAGCACCGCATTGCCCAGAGTGCGTCCCATCAGAAATTCCAGTGACAGATAATAGCAGCGCCGCACGTCGGCTTCTTCGTAGGCGTGCCGAGTGTTTTTCCAACGTTCCATCAAGCGGTCGCGGATGGGCAGGGCCAGGGCTTCATAAGCGTAGTAGAGTAAACGAGAGTGACGATCACGACCAAGATTGTTGGTATAATAGTGGCGAATATCCAATTCCAGAGAGGCGGCATCCATCCCCAGGGGAGGAACATCAGTCAGTTCCGGACAAACCATATCTCTCACAGCGTAGCGTTTAAAATTCATCAGATCAAATCTCCTTAAAATTGTATCTGTTCAGCACCGGACCTTCGGATCCTATGTCAAGGATAGAGCTGAATAGTTACTTGAAATTTTGCTGTATCGGGAGGACTCCCCGGATGATTTAATGGGCTTGCGCCCAGTTTTTGCCTGTTCCCAAGTCAACCTGCAGCGGCAAGTCAAGAGTAACGGCCTGTTCCATTTCATGGCGAATCATTTCCGCGACATGCTCCCGCTCATCTTCCGGTGTCTCAAATACCAGTTCATCATGAACCTGCAGCAGCATCCGTGTCTGCAACTTTTCCGCTCGCAAACGTCGATCGATATTCACCATGGCCACCTTGATGATGTCGGCAGCACTACCCTGGATCGGATAATTGATAGCATTGCGTTCAGCGTAACTGCGCACCGCACCATTGCTGCTGTTAATCTCCGGAATAGCACAACGGCGTCCGAGCAGAGTCGTCACATACTGATGTTCTCGTGCCTGCGCCTTTTTTTCTTCGAGAAACTCAAGCACCGCAGGGTAACGCTGAAAATACTGATCGATAAACTCCTGGGCCTGCGGGCGATTGATTCCCAAATCCTTCGCCAGGCTGAAGGCTCCCATACCGTAAAGAACACCAAAGTTGATCGTTTTGGCCTGGCGCCGCATCTCGGCCGTGACCATTTCGGGAAACACATTGAAAATTTCCGAAGCGGTGCGGCGGTGAATGTCCTCGCCGGCAGCAAAACTCTGCTTTAAGTCAGCGACGTCCGCCATGTGTGCCATCACCCGCAATTCCACCTGCGAATAGTCTGCTGCCAGCAGCACCCACCCTTCCTGTGGAACAAAAGCTTCACGAATCCGCCGCCCCTCGGGAGTGCGGATCGGAATATTCTGCAGGTTGGGATCGCTTGAGGAAAGTCGTCCTGTAGCAGTCACCGCCTGGTTAAAAGAGGTATGCAGGCGCCCACTGGCAGGATTGATCAGACGCGGCAGGGCGTCAGTATAGGTGCTCTTGAGTTTGCTGACGGAGCGGTAGTCAAGAATACGCACGACAATCTCATGTTGATCAGCGAGCCCCTGCAGCACCTCGACATTGGTCGACCAGCCGCTCTTGGTTTTTTTCCCTTTAGCCAGGCCCAGGCGTTCAAACAACACATCACCCAGCTGCTTGGGGGAGTTGATATTAAAGGCACCGCCGGCCAGCTGATGAATCTGTTCCTCCAGGGTCTGCAGGCGCCCTCCCATCTCCATCGAGAGCGTACCGAGAAAATCGGCATCAATGCGGATACCTGTCCACTCCATGCGGGTGAGGACATCGACCAGCGGCATCTCGACATCTTCAAAAAGCTTGCGGCTCGCCTCATCCCTAAGCTCCGGCAGCAGTTTATCCGCCAGACGCCAGGTGATGTCGGCATCTTCGGCGGCATAGCGGGTGGCTTTCTCAACCTCCACTTCGCTGAAACAAATCTGCTTTTTGCCCGTGCCGGCAACCTCGCGGTAGGGGACGGTGCGATAATTCAAGTGGGCAAGAGCCAGGGCATCGAGGCCGTGGGA
>JAGYPB010000097.1 GCA_018399135.1 Deltaproteobacteria bacterium
ACCCAAAAATTTGGTGTTCGTCAGTATAATCGCTGTCCGATTTGCGGTCGTCCACGAGCTTATTATCGTAAGTTTGATATGTGCAGAATTTGTCTGCGGAAACTGGCGTCCGAAGGGAAAATTCCCGGAGTCGTCAAGTCCAGCTGGTAACAGCGTTAAGGAGAACCATCTATGTCCATGACAGATCCGATGGCAGATTTGCTGACGCGCATTCGTAATGCGGGTATGGCAGGTCATGCAAAACTTGATGTGCCATCGAGCAATATTAAAGTTGCTGTTGCAACAGTGTTGCATGAGCAGGGTTACTTGAAAAACTTCAAGGTCATCAGTGATAGCAAACAGGGTATTCTGCGTATTTTTCTCAAATATGACGATAACCAGTCTCCCGTTATTCATGAGATCAAACGAATTTCAAAACCTGGCTGCCGTGTATACGTCGGTAAGGAAGAGGTTCCCAGAGTAAAAAATGGTCTTGGAGTATCTATCTTGTCGACCTCCAAAGGTGTCATGGACGACGTCTCTGCGCGCCGTGAAAATGTTGGTGGCGAAGTTATCTGTACCGTTTGGTAGAGCAGAGCGAGGAGTTACAAAATGTCACGTATAGGAAAGTTGCCAGTTCCGATTCCAGCCGGAGTAAAGGTGTCTCTGGACGTAAATGAAATAACAGTGGCTGGCCCCAAAGGAACACTCAAGCAGTCATTGCATGATCGTATGATCATTGCAGTGGAAGCTGAACAGATTGTCGTTAACCGACCCAGCAATGAAAAAACCGACCTGGCACTGCATGGGTTGACACGTTCTTTAATCAATAACATGGTCGTCGGGGTTTCTCAGGGTTTTAAAAAGGGCCTTGAGATTAATGGTGTTGGTTACCGGGCTGAGATCAGCGGTAAAGTATTGACACTGTCCCTTGGTTATTCTCATCCAGTGGTCTATGAGTTGCCCGAAGGTATTTCAGTGGAGGTTGAAAAGCAGACCAAGCTGAGTGTCATTGGCATTGATAAGCAGCTTGTCGGATCAACATCCGCCAAAATTCGTTCTTTTCGTGCTCCTGAACCTTACAAAGGCAAGGGAATTAAGTATGCTGATGAACGTATTTTGCGCAAAGCCGGTAAAGCTGGTAAATAGTTTATAATACAGTAAGGAGCAAAGCTGTGAATGTTTCTCAGATGAGACGTCTGGCACGACTTAAGCGTCAAGCCCGCGTGCGTAAAAAAGTTCGAGGTACCAGTGAGCGCCCCCGGCTTTCTGTTTTTCGCAGTGCTAAACATATTTATGCCCAGATTATTGATGATACTGCAGGTTCTACCCTTGTGGCTGCCTCTACATTGGAGTCCGGCATCGATATGAATTCAAAGGGTAATGTTGAAGCGGCAAAGATAGTCGGTACCGCTGTTGCCCGTAAAGCACTTGAAAATAATATCAACAATGTTGTTTTTGATCGAAATGGATTCCTGTATCAGGGGCGCGTTCAGGCTCTGGCCGATGCGGCACGGGAAGCTGGACTCAAACTATAGAGGAGATGATCTGTGCTGCGCATTGATCCAGATAAATTGGAATTGACCGATCGAGTTATTCACATCAATCGTAATGCCAAGGTAGTAAAAGGTGGACGTCGATTCAGCTTTTCTGCTCTGGTTGTTGTCGGTGATGGTGATGGCCATGTAGGTTATGGTCTTGGAAAAGCCAAAGAAGTGCCCGAAGCGATCCGTAAGGCTGTTGAACAAGCTAAAAAAAGCTTGATCAGAGTTCCGATCCAACAGGGAAGTACAATTCCCTATGATGTCGTTGGTAAATTCGGAGCTGGCAGGGTTCTTTTAAAGCCAGCTTCTGAAGGAACCGGGGTAATTGCCGGCGGTGCTGTACGTCCGGTGCTTGAATCTGTTGGTGTAGGTAATGTTTTGACCAAATGTTTGGGTACCAATAATCCACATAATGTTGTCAAGGCTACTATGAATGCTTTAAAGATGCTTAAGAGCCCTGAAGAAATTAACGCACGACGCGGCATTAACCAGCCTTAAGCAATATATCAGGGAGACACAGGATGGCGACAGAAGTAAAAGTCACCTTAAAAAAGAGTCCAATTGGCCGTAAGGCTTATTTTTCTAATGTACTCAAGGGCCTCGGATTCAGACGTTTGAATCAGACGGTTACCTTGCAGGATACTCCAGAAATTCGTGGAATGATTCGCAAGGTCGAGCATATGGTTGTCGTTGAGGACTGATAACAGAATAGAGGGCAGTATCATGGATTTAAGTCAATTGAAACCGGCTCCCGGTTCAACTAAGAATAGAAAACGTATTGGTCGTGGTCCAGGCTCCGGAACTGGGAAAACATCAGGCAAAGGTCATAAGGGTCAAAAAGCTCGTAGTGGCGGCAGCATCAAGCCCGGTTTTGAGGGCGGCCAAATGCCTTTGCAACGACGCTTGCCCAAGCGTGGTTTTACTGCAATCAATAAAAAAGATTACAACCTCATCAACTTGCGTGATCTTGACTGTTTTGATGCAGAAGCAACGATCAGTCTTGAACTCTACGGCAAGGCCGGTCTGGTAAAGAAAATGAAAGATGGAATTAAAATCCTTGCTGATGGTGAATTGTCTAAGGCTCTAACTGTCCAGGCTCATAAGTTTAGCCGCGCCGCAGTCGAGAAAATTGAAGCTGCAGGCGGCAAGGCTGAGGTTATTTAATGCTATCAACTGTACAGAATATTCTGGCCATACCCGAACTGCGCCGCAGGATTGCCTTCACACTAAGTATTCTTGCAGTTTATCGTATCGGGTGTCATGTTCCCACTCCAGGCATTGACGGTCAGGTTCTTTCGCAGTTCTTTGCTGGAACTGAAGGTACCCTGCTAGGGCTTGTTAGTGCGTTCACTGGCGGCGCCCTTGAAATGATGGCCGTATTTGCTTTGGGAATTATGCCCTATATCAGTGCTTCCATCATTTTGCAGTTGCTTACAGTTGTCTATGAACCGTTGGAAAAATTGTCCAAGGAGGGTGAACAGGGGCGTAAAAAGATTACTGAATACACCCGTTATGGAACAATAATTCTAGCTGTTATTCAGGGTGCAGGTATGGCTTATGGCCTTCAGGGTATGGTTGGCCCAGCCGGTGAACCAGTTGTTCCCAATCCGGGCGTCGGCTTTATCATGATGACGGTAATAACGCTGACCGCTGGTACAGCTTTTGTCATGTGGCTTGGTGAGCAGATTACTGAGCGTGGAATCGGTAATGGTATTTCATTAATTATTTTTGCCGGCATTGTTGCTGGTATGCCTTCGGCTATTGTCAATACTTTGCGTTTGCTTGAAACCGGTGCTATGACTCCGACAGTGATCATTTTTATTCTGGCTTTGATGCTGGCCACTGTTGGTGCCATTGTTTTCATGGAACGAGCGCAACGCAGGGTACCGATTCATTATGCAAAACGTGTTGTCGGTATGCGTAATATGGGTGGACAATCCAGCCATTTGCCTATGAAGATCAATATGGCCGGGGTTATCCCGCCGATTTTTGCCAGTTCGATTATGATGTTTCCGGCAACGATAGCCAGTTTTGTTGATACTCCCTGGGTTCAGCAGGCATCTGGCTACCTGTCACCTGAGCATCTTGTTTATAATATCTTTTATGTTGCATTTATTGTCTTCTTCTGCTACTTCTACACGGCTATAACGTTTAACCCGGTTAACGTGGCAGAAAACATAAAGAATCAAGGTGGTTTTGTCCCGGGAATCCGTCCTGGAAAGGAAACAGCTACCTATTTAGATACAGTGTTAAGCCGGTTGACTTTTGCTGGAGCTATCTATGTATCTGCGGTTTGTGTGTTGCCTACGCTAATGATCAGTCAATTGAATGTACCATTTTTCTTTGGCGGAACAGCTTTGCTGATTGTTGTTGCTGTTGGTATGGATACCTCTGCGCAAATTGATGCACATCTGATTTCACGTTCGTATGAAGGTTTTATGAAGGGTGTCACCCTTAAGGGACGACACGGTTAGGGTTTTCTATCATGAATCTTATATTGCTTGGACCTCCAGGGGCAGGAAAAGGCACCCAGTCGGTTTTGTTGGAAAAACGTTTCGCAATACCACAGATTTCAACAGGCGATATGCTGCGTGCTGCGGTTACAGCGGCAACCCCCATGGGTGTTAAAGCCAAAGGCTTTATGGATGCCGGCGATCTGGTGCCGGATGAAGTCGTCGTTGGTATCGTACGTGAAAGATTGCAGCAATCGGATTGTGTTAGCGGATTTATTCTTGATGGTTTTCCCCGTACCGTTCCGCAGGCTGATGCTCTTGATGAATCATTGGCCCAATTAAAGAAAAAACTGGTCGCTGTCGTTTCTTTACAGGTTGATATTGATGCCTTGGTAGAGCGTTTAACTGGTCGGCGGGCATGCATGAATTGTGGAAAAGTATATCATCTTAAGTTTGACCCGCCGGCTGCTGATGGTACATGTACTGCCTGCTCTGGTAAGCTTGTTCAGCGTGATGATGATCATGAAGACACTATTCGGCGTCGAATGGATGCTTATCATCAACAAACGGCGCCCCTTGAAGACTATTATCGTAGAACAGGTCTTCTATTGAGCATCGATGGCATGGCTTCCATTGAGAACGTCCAGCAGGCCATTCTGTCTGGACTACAGGCGAGTTGATTTGATTGTATTAAAGTCTCAGGCAGAGTTGGTAAAAATGCGTCGTGCCGGGCGAATGGTAGCAGAAGTTCTGATGCTCCTGCGTGATCGGATTATACCAGGTGTTACCTCCCTGGAGTTGGACAGATTAGCTGAAAAACAATGTCGTAAGTGGAATGTAAAGCCCGCTTTTAAGGGCTATGGTGGTTTCCCTTTTACAATTTGTGCATCACCAAATGAGCAGATTGTACATGGCTTCCCAAACACCAACCCACTCGATGAGGGTGATATCCTTAGCATCGACTTTGGTTTGATATCTGATGGTTTTTATGGTGACCATGCGATCACCTTTCCGGTTGGCAGAGTAGATAGTGATACCCAGCGTCTGCTTGATGTTACTCATCAATCGTTGCAAAAAGGTATTGATGCTGCTCAGCCTGATAGTTTTTTGTCAGATATTTCTCATGCTGTGCAGTCATGTGTAGAGACTGCGGGGTTTAGTGTCGTGCGCGAATTTGTTGGTCATGGAATTGGTCGCCAGTTACATGAAGATCCGCAAATTCCTAATTATGGTTCGCCGGGCACTGGTCCCAGGCTGCGACCAGGGATGACTCTGGCGATCGAGCCGATGGTTAATGTTGGTAAGGCTGGGGTGACAATCCTTGATGACGGCTGGACAGCTGTGACAGTGGATGGCAAACTCTCAGCTCACTTTGAGCATACAATAGCAATTACAGAAAACGGTCCGGAAGTTCTTTCCCGGATTGATTCATAGGAACTCCCAATCAATGTTTTGGGAAACGAATAGGAAAAGGATCTCAAAATGAAGGTAAGAGCTTCGGTCAAGAAGATCTGCGATAAATGTAAAACGATCAAACGCAAAGGTGTTATCCGGATCATCTGCGAGAATCCCAAACACAAGCAAAGACAGGGATAAGGCCCTAGGAGGAAAAATTGGCACGTATTGCTGGAGTTGATTTGCCGCGCAATAAGCGCATTGAAGTGGCCATGACCTATGTTTATGGGATCGGCCGCACAAGATCTAAAGAAATTCTTGATCAGGCAGGAGTTGATTGTAACGCTCGTACGGACAATCTGACCG
>JAGYPB010000098.1 GCA_018399135.1 Deltaproteobacteria bacterium
TGCGCGGTTTCGGGCGGACTACCATTCCCTAGTAGGAGCGGGCGGCTGATTCGGCATCCATTTGGTTCCTTCTGCGTCGTCTTTCTGACATTGCGAGCAGCAGGATGCCCAGCCCAAAAAACAACGAGAGGCCGGACAGGTACGCAATCTCCGAGGCCAGGCTTTGGATTGGGGCCCCCATCTGATTGAGGGACAGGAAGCCCTGAATGCCGGGTTTGGCGGGAATCATCATGGTGAGTGAGTCTAACC
Source organism: Deltaproteobacteria bacterium (assembly GCA_018399135.1). Taxonomy (GTDB): domain Bacteria; phylum Desulfobacterota; class Desulfuromonadia; order Desulfuromonadales; family Geopsychrobacteraceae; genus Pelovirga. The sequence goes on from JAGYPB010000098.1 coordinate 250, forward strand.
ACTCCGGGAGATTAGATGCCGGCCAGGCAAAACCCGCTGTAAAGACGATGGGTAGCGACGACAGCAGAACAATAACGGTCGTCAGGTCGGGCCTGGGCAAGAGGTAACCGAGCAGGATTGCAAAGAGTGTTGTTGAAGTGAGAAACAACATGCTGAAACCGATTAATGCGAACTGCGGTGCAGCGTGCGTGACGCCATAAAGCTGAAAGAAAAAGCCGAAATACAAAAGCGCCAGGATCAGGTAGGCGAACACAAACGTTACTAATCTGATCGGAAGTGCCTGTCTGAGCGGGGTAGTGACAAGCCCCGATAACCGGCGGGCCCGATCTTTAACGGTGACCGTGCCCGCTGCAATCAACAGCGTCTGGTGCAGGATCAGAACAAAGACGGCCGGCACAATGTAGTTGATGTATCCGCCCGTTGGGTTGAACACCCCATGTGGAGACATCCTGAACGGCATGATTTCACCGGGGATGTTGGCAGGGCTGCTGCCTTTTCGGAAGCTGCTGATAATCTGAGTTTCAACGGAAAGCGTGGTTGTTGCCTTCAGCAGGCCTTCGACGATATTCCCATAAATCAGAAAATAGCTGGCGTCACCGGCGAACGCAATATTCACCGGGCGCCCGAGATAGACGTCTCGCTCGAAGTTGGCGGGGATGACCAGCAGCCCGTGAACGACATCGTTCTCCAACAGGGCGGTTGCCTCACTCATGCTTTGTGGGACGGCAGCCACGCGCAACTGGGGCGTTGCGTCGGCCATGCGTATCAATTGCCGGGCGAGCGCTGAGCGGTCCTGATCCAGAACCGCAAGGGCCTGTTGCCCCGGAACGTTCTTCTGGTAGGGCAGCGGGTAAAGCAGTGCGTAGAACAAGATACCACCGATCATCACCAGCATCACCGATCTGTCGTGGATGATATTCGACAGTTCGGCTTTCCAGGCACCCCACAGACTGGTGTTGTGGATCATCAGCTCACCTGCTCTGCAAGTTTGGGATCAAGCCTTGCTGGAAGTAGCTTTAGCGCTATTGGCAAGACGATTAGGAAAAGCAGCAACGCAATCAGTGAGCTGAAAATGAGAGGCAGGGAGGCGCCGTGGTCGGCAATGTCCACCTGCAATTTGATGTAGTGAGTGGATGGCATCAAGCCTCCCCAGGCCCATGCGATCACATTCATATCACCTCGGGGGAAGGTAATGCCCATAAATGCAAACGCAGGGGCGAGATACGCAGCGCTAACACTCATTGCTTTTACCCGGTCCCGAACGAGAGCGACAATGAGCACTGCCATGGCCTGAACGCTGAAGATGGTCAGGGCCAAACCAAGAAGAAGCCAGACGATGTTGCCGGATGGCTGCCACCCCAGAAAGAGGCGGAACAATACGAGCATCAGCAACCCCTGGAGCCAGAGGAGCAGACTGACAGGCGCAAGCGCGGCAGTGATCGCTTTGCTCCGCTCAATCAATGGTGCCGGGATGGTTTGTTTTTCGAGTCGCCAGCTTAACGTCAGAACCGTTGAGATAACGATGACAATTTGCCAGAGAGCCGGCGATATTGACGTCACCAGAAAGCGCGCGTAGCTCATGTTGGGGTTATAGAGCGATGTGACTTGCGGGCGCACTGGCACTGCCGAGGTGATGGCTTCAGGGGCAGTCTGGCCATGGCTGATCTTAAGGCCAACCCCCGTGCGCGCGGCCAGATCCATGGAGGCGCTTATTAACGATGAATTGATGAATTTGCCGGACAACAAATATTGATTGTTGTAAAAGGCGGTCACCGTCGGGCTGATCGAAAGCCGAAGGTCCCGGCCAAAATTTTCCGGAATGATAACAAGGGCCAGGATCTCAGATTGCTGAAGGGCATCTGCGCCAGCGGACGTCGAGGCGTATGACCTTAACAGTCTCAGGCCCGGGCTTGCGTCCAATTGACGTTCAACCGTGTAGGATTCCTGGCTATGGTCAAGATTGACGACACCCACGGGAAGAGATTGCGGTGTTCCAATCCGGAAGATACTGATCAACAACACGAACAGAACCGGTGGCAGCCAAACGACCACCGCAAGCAGCCAGGGTTGCTCCTGCAGAGCTTTCCAGCCAGTCAGATGCTCACGACCCATCGGGCTCTCCGGTTCGTTGCCGAGCTTACGGTGCCATCTCAAGAAGAACACTCATGCCCGCCCTTAATCCAGCGATTGGCTCCACAGGTTGCATTTCTACCTCGAACGTTCTCATGTCAAATCCGCGCCCCGGCGTTGTTGCACGCCATGTTGCGTAGTCACCGAGCACAGAAATATGGCTGACACGGAATCGTGCGGATTGATCAAGGGCAGGGATTCTCAGGTCGAATTCGCTGCCTTCCGTGACTCGGCTGAGCAAATCTTCCCTGACGTTGAACAACGCCCACGAATCATCAAGATCAGTGACAATAATCACCGGGAAACCCTGGGGGGCAAGCTCTCCCTCGTTCAACAGCACATTGCTGACAATGCCGCCTCTGTGGGCCCGCGCCACGGTGTCATCCAGCAGCTCAGCAACTTCGTCTCTCAAACTTGAGGTAGCTGCTTCACCGGCTTGAGCCGCGGTGCGGGCTTCCTGCCGTGGGCCTGCTTCGGCCAGCTTCAATATTTCGGATGCCGTCACCCGTGTTTTCTCGGCCACCTTCCACAGTGTGAACGTATCGTCGGCTCTTTGCCTGGCAACCAGACCCTCATCGGCAAGCGCACGAATACGTTCAAAGGTGGTTTTAGCCAGTGCCTCGGCGGCCAGCGCTTTTTCGTACTCGCTGCGAGCTGCGGCGATACGTTCTTCACGTGTTCCACCCTCAACGGCTTGAGCTAGAGATTGGCTTATAGTTTCAAGCGCTTCTATCTGAGTCAGTTTTGCCTCAAGCTCCGGGCTGTCGATGCGGAACACCTCAGTGCCTGCCTCCACGCGATCCCCACGGCGGACGCTAATGTCGGCAACCCGCCCTGGAATTTTGGACGCCACCATGTGTTGCCTGGCCTCAATCTGCCCCTGTAACTGAATGGGGGCAGGTGCGTAGGCTTTCCAGAAGACGATGACAATGCCCAGCAGGATGACAACAACGATAAGAGGAATGGCAATTCGTTTCGCAGTCACTGAATTTCATCTCCTTCAAGCACGTAGGAAAACAGGCTTTCATACTGTCCGCTCAGGGTCAGTAACTGAGAAAACGTCATTACGAAACGGAGAGCGGCTGCATCACGACGGGTCTGGGTGGTCGCCAGGAATGTTTGGGCATCAATAACATCAAGCGAGCGCCCCAGACCTTCTGCGAAAGCACGTTCCTGCAATCTTAGAGTCTGCTCTGCCAGGGCCACTGTCGATGCCAGATCCCGGTGCTCAGCAAGGGCTTGCTGTGCTTCACGATAATTCCGGTCGAGTATCAGCTCCAGTCTGCGTTGCGCTGCCTTTTGCAGTGAATCCACTTCACGAACCGTATTGTCGGCAGCGCCTACCTTGCCTTTGCGGCCACTACGATCCACCAGCGCGATTCGGACGCCTACGCCAACCAGCCAATCCGGCGTGAGATCGCTCGCCAAAGAATCGTTCTCATACACGTTGTAGCTGCCGAACAGAAAAACGTCCGGGCGATACAGGCCCCGGCTCGCTTCGGCAATGTTCTTCGCCTGCTCATGCTTGGTGGACAGAATCCGCAGGCTCGGGTGTTCGCTTAACCCTGCCTCAAACGTATCCCGCGGAGGTAATTGCGGGAGGGTGAACAGAGGCGTTGTTGGATCCAGTCGGCGCGATTCAACACGATGCCCGTTATCCTGGAAATCCATATGTATCAACGACGCAAACGCGTTGTGCGCCGTGTCTCGTTGTTCCTCAACCGCTCGGGTGGTAATCCTGGCTCTGTCATGAGCCGCTTCCGCAGCCAGGCGCTCCACGCCGGAAATCTGTGCCTGATCCTCCAGGGCTTTTGCCACATGCAGGTGCCTTGCAAGAGCGCTCTCTACCTGTTGCTGAGTGTTCAACGCTCGCTCTGCCATAACCAAGCCGAAGTAGGTCGCAACCAGCTCCGTAAACCGGGCCCGTCGGACTTCCTCCAGGACATGTGATGCTTCGGCCTGCCCGAGTTGAAGCAGATTTTTCTTGGCTGTGATTTTTCCGCCGGTATAAATCGGCCACAGAGTGTTTATCGAGCTTCGCGTTATGTTGCGGCTTGTGACCGGTGTCTGGAAAGCTCCTGGGCCGCCAATCAAGTCGATCAGCAATTGGCCGGGTATGGTTTCCGATGCGCTGTTGAGGGGGTTTAGTGCCAGCGCATCCAGCTCTATCCGGGAGTCGAGCCGCGTGTAAGATCCCACCAGGTCAACTTGGGGCAAATACAGGCTGTTCGCCGTTGATGCCAGGGCGTCTGCCCGAAGGCTGGCTGACTGATTCGCCGATAGCAGATCGTCGTTTTCAAGAAGGACTTGCCATGCGTCCGATAAAGTTGGATGGGAGGAACTATCGGAACCATTCGCACTTAAGCTGAAGCAGACCGCTAGAATGATCGAGAAACATTTTGTCTTTTCCCGCACGTTGACCTCTTGCCTTGGTGCAAAAGCGGTTAATCACTATGTACGCCAAGTCTAGTTGAATTGGTTCCAATTGTGCCCATGACTTTTCAGTTTTGAGAATTATCTTGCTTTCGGAATTTCCGAACCCCCATACCGGCTATTGACGCATGGGCTTGGTGTCCGCGCTTGAAGTGTTGATTCCGCAAAGCACAAAGAAAACATCCTGACAGAAGTACCTGTCAGGGTGTTTTTTAAACGACTTCGCGATATTTTGAGCAGATTACTGAGCAGTAATCACCGTCATCACCAGCTTGCCGTCTCGGCGAATCGGGCCATCTTCCTTGGCACCCAGGGTGTATTCAA
>JAGYPB010000099.1 GCA_018399135.1 Deltaproteobacteria bacterium
AGCATTGTGCGCCTGCTTAACCGTCTCGGTCTGCGGCGCTTTGCCGCGTGCGGCATGGGGATGGGAGGAGCAATCCTCTTTGACCTGCTCGAGCGTCACCCGGAGCGCATTGCCGGAGCCTGTTTCATTTCAACCCGACCGGTCCAGGATGACGTACAGGAACGTGCGCGTCGCGCCGAACTGATCAATGACCTCATGCAAAACGGCGGGCAGGATGCACGCGAGCAACTGGTGAGTATGCTCTTTGCCGGGCGCGAGCAGCAACTTTCCGAGCATCTGCTGGATTCCGTACGGCGGATGGTTGACAATTACGATCGCGATGCCCTGATCAATGGCCTTAAAGCGATGATTAATCGCCGCGACTACACCCAGCTGCTTGCCACCCTGCAACTGCCAACTATGGTGGTCGGCGGCGAGCATGACAACATCTGTCATCCCCATCACGTTGCGATGATGGCCGGCAAATTACCGCGCTGCCTCGGCTCGGACAAACTTGACGGCGGCCACCTGCTGTCACTCGAACTGCCCCAGGAACTCAGTCGCAAACTGGTCGGTTTTTTTCGCCGCATTGCCCCCCGCCGCAACCAGACCCAGGTGGAAGAACCGGAAGAATTGATTCTTGTCATTTGAACAACGCAGCAACAATTCAACAAACAAACCGCAATCAAAAACGGAAAGCCTGATAGGAGATGGGCTTTCCGTTTTTGATACAATTGTCTTGCGTCAACTATCTTGTCCGGAACCGGCCATCATAATTGTCGCAGAACAGGCTGAGAAAATTTTCTCGCATGAATCTCCTTCGTCGATGTTGATCCCATCGACATGAGCAGGCGTATGTGTCGATACAATTGAATGTTATCGACATGTTATGACCCGCCGGCGCTATCATCACTTCTCCCCGCTAATACGCTGGATTACACTATGCCGCCCATCTTTGTTGATTGATGGCCAGATCCAGCGTCAATTCAAACACCTTGTCGCGTTTCTGGGTAAAAAGGTCTTTATCATATGTATCTTCGGGAAGATACTTGTCCAACACCGCACCCACTTCATCCCGCACCGACAGGCGGGTCTGGCTGTCTTTGTACCAGTCCTGAACCAGCACTTTTGGTCTTTCCACAATCAGCCGTTTCAGTAATGCCTTGGCAGCCAGCCGAACTTTCTTCTCGTCGGCCTTGGTCATGTTGTCTTTGCATAACAGGTCATAGATTTCCAGCTCGTCTTCGGTAAGTCCCTCTCGGACATGCCGATCTTCTTCTTCCTTGAGCGATTCGGCAAATTTGACCAGCTCGGCAAAATCACTGTCAGCCGAACTACTGCCCGCATTGTAGTTGTCGATGATTTCTTGCAGGCGCTCGGCAAAATCTCGGCGAGTGCAATTTCGATTGAGCATATCCTGCAGTTTCTTTTCCAGAAACGCCCGCAAGTCGGCAATCTCGATATGCTTATAAGTGACCTGCCTGAACCCCTCTTTGAGTTTGTCGAAATCGATTTTACTTAAGTCCCAACCCTTCCCTTTTTGTTCGATCTTATAAGCGCCCCGCTCTTCTTTAACTCCGGTAAACTTTTCATCATCAACAATCAGACTTTCATCAAGCAACTCGTTGATTTTATGGGTGGCCGCAGCAATATCCTGCTGCTCAATAACGCTGTCGATGACGCCGCGCAGATACTGGAACAGAGCCACCTTGCGCACGACCGGAGCGCCAAGGATCTCCGGCTTGCAGGCTTCATAGAGGGCAGTGATGGTGTTTTCGTACACCTTGAAAGATTGCCGCCACTCGTCTTTTGACAGCAGCGTATCTGCCCATGCGTGAAACAGACTAACCTGTTTGAATACGTCATCCGCTGCCAGTGCCGCGTCAATGTCGATGTCGCGCTCGGCACAGAAGGAACGCGCCTGCTCAATGGCATCAGCCAACAAGACAAACAATTCCTCCTTATCTCTGACCGGTGGTTCATCCAGTCCGTCGCCGCCCTGACCGTAATCCTTGATTGCTTTTTTCAACCGACCGATCACGCCGTAATAATCGACGATGTCGCCGTTGGCCTTTTCCACGCCGTTGACGCGATGCGAACTCACCCGATTGGCGCGGGCAATAGTCTGCATCAGGGTGTGATCTTTCTGCGGCTTATCGAGGTACAGGGTCGAAATCGTCGGCGCATCAAATCCCGTCAACCACATGGCACAAACGAAAACCAGTTGCAGCGGATGCTCCGGATCTTTGAAGTTGTATTCCAGGTCGTGACCGTGGCTGTCCAGATGCTCCATACGTCTGCGATGTGGGCGAATATCCAGCCCCTGAGCATCGAATTTTTCTTCTTCGCCGTTTTCGGCGCTGATCACCACCGCCATTTCCACCTTGCGCATCCATTCGAGCTGCTTGTGCAAGCGCACCTTGTGGACTTCGTCCTCGGTCTGTTTGATCTCGCCACGTAGCGCTTTAATTTGATCTTTCCACAACCGTAGAACCTTATCGTACATCTTCACGGCGGTGAACTTGTCCACCGTGATCACCATGCCCTTGCCAAGATAACCTCGGCGCGGGAAATGGTAGACCAGATCCTCGGCGATGGTCTCCAGCCGGTCATCACGTTTGATCACTTGCAGTTCTGTAGCAAAATGACGCTCCAGCTTTTCCTGCTGCACTTCATCGAGGTTTTCATCTTCCAGAATTTCGTAGAATTCGTCGCTTAAGTCCTCGTTCTGATTCAGCACCTCCGGCACCCGTTTCTTGTAGAACAGCGGCACGGTCGCTCCGTCATCCATGGACTGACTGAAGTTATATTCCGACACATAATCGCCAAACCATTCGTTGGTCTTGCGCTCACGCCCCAGCAAGGGGGTTCCGGTGAAGGCCAGGTACCGGGCATTGGGCAGCCCGGCACGCATATTTTCCGCCAGGGATTTGTACTGGGTGCGATGCGCCTCATCGACAATCACGATAATGTCGTCGCGCTTGGACAGCAGCGGATAGCGCTTGCCTTTGGGCCAGCGGAATTTATGAATCAGGGTAAATACCAGTTTTTTGTTCTGACCAAGAAAGGTGCGCAGCTGCTCGCTGTCTTTGGGCTGGGCGGCATCGGCTTTTTTTACCGTTTCGGTATTGAGGAAGTTACGATAAATCTGCCCGTCCAGATCGTCGCGATCGGTCACTACAACAAAACTGTAATTGCCCGGCACCTTGCGGATGATCTTGCGCGCATAAAAGATCATCGAAAAACTCTTACCCGAACCCTGGGTATGCCAGAACACCCCCAGCTTGCCGCCGAATGCCTCGCGCCGCAAAAACTTGTCAAAACCCTTATTCACGCCAAGGAACTGGTGGTTCTGGGCAATGATCTTCTGCGAACCCTTGTGATAGATGACAAAATTTTCGACATAGTCCAGCAGCTTGTTTTTGTCACACAGCCCTTGCAGAAAGCGCTCGGTGCTGGTGCCGGCGGCACGGATCTGGTCACGACGGATTTTTTCCTTTTCATCCTCCGGGCGCAGCCAGTGGAAAAAATGTTCCCACGCGGCGCTCAGGCTGCCAAGGCGGGTTTCGATCCCATTGCTCAGCACACAGAAGACGTTGGTCAGAAACAACTGGGGAATGTCGGCTTTGTAGTTGGTCAGGTTGTCGTGGTAGGCGGTTTGCAGTTTGACATTGGAATTCTTCAGCTCGATAAATACCAACGGCAAACCATTAACATACAGCAGGATATCGGGGCGACGATAGCCCGCCCTGGCCGCCGCACCGGTGCTTTGAATCCACAGCTGGGTGACGACGAGAAAATGATTGCTGTCAGCTTGCTCAAAATCGATCAACCGGACCCGTTCCTTGCGGTTGCGCCCCTCGGCGTCTCTGAACTCGACCCGCACCCCGTCGCGGATGAGGTTGTCCAGTTCACGGTTGGCAACCATGGTGGCCAGTGCCTGTCGCCGGTCGCACACCTGGTTCAGCGCATCCTCAATGGCGGCTTCGGGGATCTCCGGGTTAAGGCGCGCCGCCGCATCTTTCAGGCGATCACGTAAAATCACCTCGCGCTTGTCCGAACGCCCCGAACCATCCTTCAGATCTGCCGGATCGCTGGTATAGCAATCCAGCGCATCATAGCCGTACAGATGCTGCAGACGCTGAACCATCGCCTGCTCGATGGCATCTTCGGTCAGGAAATTGGGCATCGGCTAGTGCTCCACGCCGGTATCCAGGGGTGGAAGATTGAATAGCAGTTGCACCAGATCCCGGTTGACATAATAGTTTTCGCGCCCCAGTCGGTGTTTGTCGAGAATGCCGCCTTTAGCCAGATCGTCCAGATAACGGGTTGCGGTGGCTCGTGATACGCCCAGATCCTGTTCGATGAAGGCCACCTTGGTATAGGGGTGGCGAAAGATGTTGTTGATCAGATCCTGGCTGTAGAAGCGGTAATGGGCGCGGATATGGTGTTTGTGTTTTTGCAGCAGCCGGGCAATGGCTTCCACCAGCGCGGTCGTATGACGAGCCGTTGCAGCCACCCCGCGCAACAGGTACAACAACCAGCTTTCCCATTCACCGGTGTCGCGTACCCGCTGCAACCCGGCATAGTAACCGGCCTTGGTGTGGCTGATATAGCGGCTTAAGTAAAGGATGGGCGAATCCAGCAGCCCGGCGCGTACCAGAAACAGGATATTGAGAATGCGGCCAGTGCGACCATTGCCATCATAAAAAGGGTGGATACTTTCAAACTGGTGATGCATCACCGCCATCCGTACCAGTGGATCGAGTCCGTTGTCGGCATGGATCCAGGCTACCAGCTCATCCATCAGCGCGGGCAGCTTTTCCGGCGTTGGTGGGACATAGACAATCTCACCGCTGCGCTCATTCTTTAATACCGTGCCGGGGGTGCGGCG